>QBLP01000015.1 GCA_003070825.1 Halanaerobium sp.
AGATGTGTATAAGAGACAGCCCTTACCCTTCTCTTCTTTTGCTAAATAGCTTTTTATCTGCTCATAATAATTATCGATCTTATATTTCTCTGCTCTTTGAGCGGGAATCAAATTGAAATGGCCAGATTTACGATTTTCAAAGCATTTTAAAATATTAAAATCATCTCTATTATATTTTGAAAAATACCAGGGGGCAAAATGAGCTGTTATTCTCTCATATTCTCTTTGGGAGTTAAATACAGGTTTGTACATTTCCTTATTATTTATTAATAATATATCTCCAGGCTTAACCTGATAAACATGTCCCTCAATATGATAGCTAACATCACCTTCAATAAAATAATAAATCTCATATAAATCATGAATCTGCAGCTCGTAATATTCTGCCCTTTCACCCGGTATAGTCCGAGCATAATTAATATTAAAATCCTGACTTGATATGTCCCGATTAGTAATTTCAGCTGAAAAACTTCTAATAATATTTTTCAATTGAACCTCACATGGGAGCTGTCTACCATGAACAATCTGAAAGTGGAGAAGTTGATGCAGTTGTAACTACAGTTCCCCACTATCTGCATCCAGAGATGGGAATTGAGGCTTTAAAGCGAGATATTCATGCTCTATTAGAAAAGCCGGCTGGTGTTTACAGCAAACAGGTTAAAGAATTAAATGAATTTGCTGCTTCAAAACCTGATTTAACTTTTGCAATCATGTTTAATCAGCGCACAAATTCGCTTTATCAGAAAGTTAAAGAAATTGTAGACAATGGAGAAATTGGTGACCTTCGTCGAGCCAACTGGATTATCACAAGCTGGTGGAGACCACAGAGCTATTATGATCAGAGTGCCTGGAGAGCAACCTGGGGTGAAGAAGGTGGCGGTGTTTTAGTTAATCAGGCACCTCATCAGATTGATTTAATGCAGTGGATCTGCGGAATGCCTAAAAAAGTATATTCTAATGTTAAATATGGTTATCAAAGAGATATTGCAGTTGAAGATGAAGTAACCGCTTTATTTGACTATGGTGATGGAGCAACAGGCAGTTTTATAACCTGTACCCATGATCCAATTGGTACTGATCGCTTTGAGCTCTTTGGTGATAAAGGAAAAATTATAGTTGATAACAGCAAAAAAGTTACTATCAAACGCCTTGTTAAATCAGAACAGGAAATGAGCGATAATATGACAATGATGGAAGTCTATAATCTGGTTCAGGGTGGAGATACCGACGAAATGTATACAGAGGAAGCAATTGAATTCGAAAGCAACTGGCAGGAACAGCATCCTAATGTTATGCGCAACTTTGCTGCAAATATTCTGGTTGGAGAAGAATTGTTGGCCCCAGGTGCTGAAGGAATTAACGGGGTTACTGTGGCAAACTCTATTCACCTCTCCAGCTGGCTTGAAAAAGAAGTAGAACTTCCAATTGACGAAGATTTATTCTTAGAAGAATTAAATAAAAAAATCGAAGCAGAAAAAGCAGCTAATTAATCGAGTGATTTTTAATAAAATTATTGAGGTAGTTTCTGACAGCACCAATATGTAAATGCATAACCCAATCTTTTTCTTTATTTAAATCGACAAAATATTCCATTAAGAAAGCCTGGAAATCTAATACTTCCGTTTGATTAAGCTCTTCTTCTCTGGCTTTATTATATATTTCTTCTGCTCTCTTTTTAGCAACTTTAAATGCAGGATCCGGACGCCAGGTGGGAAGAATTTTAATCTGATCCAGTTCTTCAGCAGCCCTTTTGTGATATTCTAGTTCAGAACGGGGATCATCACTGGTACACATGATTTCAACCTTCATTTCTTTCAGCAGCTGCTGAGGTTTAATTTTTTCCTGCTTAAGTATTTATTTACTTTGATCCCAGATTTCTGCAGCAGTTTCTTTAGAAATTAACTTTTCTATCCCAAATCTTCTTTTCAAATCTAAATGAATCCAATCATAAGTTGGATTCCCTATGAATTCCGGAAAGACTTCTGCTAAAGCAAACCACTTTTCTTTGTTACTTGCTTTTCCAGTTATCTTTTCTTCCTCAACTCCACACCGCCTCATTAGTTCCCAGACATAATGATCCGTTTCTGCTTCAACTTCCCAGATATCATTCCATCCCTGATTATCAATTATCTCTTTAATATCTCCGTGGTTATGAGCATCAATAATCGGTAATTCTTCTACTTCTTTATATAACTTTTTTGCTGTTTCAGTTCTTAATAAATAATTTTCATCCTGAAAGGCCATTATTATTCCTCTTAAATTTTTTGAAAGTGTTTTCGTTTATAATATCTAATTTTTTTCATTATCCAAATTAACAATTTTATAATTTCATGGTACTCTCTCTTTTTATCAATTCTACAGTAAGGGTTATATCCTTTTCTGCTATTTCTTCATTTTCCTCTTTATTTAATCTCTCCAGTAATATCCGGGCAGAAATTTTTCCAATCTCATCAATTGGTCTGCTGATAGTTGTCAGGGCTGGACTTGAGTACTCAGCAAAATTAACATTATCAAAACCAACAACTCCAGCCTCTTTGGGAACATTTATCCCTCTTTTTTTCAGTTCTTTTAAAACCCCAAAAGCCGCTGCATCATTTGCCGCAAAAATTCCGACCCTTTTATCTTTAAGATTTTTCGAATCTAAAAATTTAGCAATATTTTGAGCAGCTTCTGATTCTACAAAAGATGAAGAAATAACTTCATAGTCAGCTTGATCAATATTATTTTCCTGCATTGAATCTTTAAAACCTCGCGCCCGATCTGCAGCAGTGACTGTAAATTCAGCTCCCTGCAGGTGAATGAAATAATTATAGTTGCATTCTATGAGATGTTCTGCAGCTTGATAGCCGCCCTTATAGTCATCGATTCTAATTTTATCTATTTTATCTGATTCAAGCTCACGATCCAAAACCACCAGTGGAATATCTTTTTTTATTAGCTGATTTAAATAAGAAGAGTTTAAGGATGTTGAGGCGAGAATAAAGCCGTCAACCTGCCGCTGCATTAAGTGCCGCATATATTCTTTTTCTCTTTTGGAATCCCATTCAGTGTTTCCAATTATAGCATAATAACCAGCTGCTCTAAGCTCTTTTTCTATACTTTTAACTAGATAAGAATAATAGAGGTTGGCAATATCAGCAATTAGAACTCCAATTGATTTGCTTTTTTTAGTAACCAGCCCCTGGGCCAGTCCATTTGGAATATAATCCAGTTCATCAACAGCCTTTAAAACTGCCTTTTCCTTTTCACGTGAAACATTCGCATTTTGATTAATAACTCTGGAAACAGTAGAAATTGACACATTTGCTTTTTCTGCTACATCATTTATTGAAACCACTTTCTTTCACCTCGGTTTAATTATCTTAGTTTATTATTTTTATACAGACTCTTTATTCTACTTCTTAAAGTTAATGCCATTAAAATTAGTTTGCTGATTAAATATAACTCAAAATACAGACCCGGTAAGTGCTTATTCTGTTAAACTATCAACCAAATAAACACCGGCAGAGTAACTGCCATAAAAACGATAGTTGCAAAGATTGCTGCAGAAGCAAATCCACTCTGATGCCCGTACTTCTCCATAATAACCGAAGAGCTTGCAAAAACAGGCATTGCAGCCAGAATTGTCATTACACTTCTCAATAAAGATTGAATCGGAAAAAGTCCCAGACCATAGTAAACTAAGGCAGGAAATAATAAAAGCCTCAAAAAAGATAATAAATAGACCTTTTTGTTGCCCATGACCTCAGCAAAGGTGCTTTTGGCAAGCTGTAAGCCAATAAAAATCATCGCCAGCGGCACAGTAATTGCTCCAATACTGTCAGTGATATTAATTACTGCTTCCGGCATAGTTGCTCCACTGAAGACAACAACTAAGCCAAGTAAAAGGCCGACAATTGGAGGTGAAAAGATATTAGCCAGAAAATGACTCTCTGCATTCTGACCGCTGTCTTTTAATAGCCAGATCCCAACAGTCCATAAGATTAGCTGCATGCCAAAATCATATAAAATTGCTAAAATCAGGCCCTGGGCTCCAAAAAGCGCCAGACAGATTGGTGCTCCTACAAAAATATTATTGCTGAAGACTGTAACAAAAGCAAACTCTTCCTGTTCTCTTCTCGAATATCCGAGACTGCGGGTAATAATTATAATTATGAAAATCGAAATTACAGTAATAATCAGTGCTGAAACCGGCACAATCAAATACTGCCTCAACCTGCTGAGATCAAAATCTCTCACTATATTGGTAAAAATCAGTGCCGGAAAGGCAATATCTATTGTCAGTTCAGCAATTCCGTTTTCTGCCGCCTGTTTAATTTTACCTGAGCGATTTAAGTAAAAGCCAAGCGCTATTAAAACTCCCATCAACAATAGTTGTTCTAAAACTGGATAAAAATCAGTCATTAATCAAACTCCTCTATTTTTATTAGCTAATTTTATCTTTTTATCTCCCCATTAAGAGCAGGGCCAGCTCATTATATTCTATATCTGAAACTTCTACTGTGCCAGCATTTTTGCCTTCTTTTAATACAGTTACCTGATCTGAGCTGCTAAACACTTCTTCAATTTCTTTGGTAAAATAGATAATAGTAATCTCATTTTTCTTCAAAATATGCATGAATTTAAAAAATATTTCTTTTTCTTTTTTAGAAAGCTCCACAACTGCCTGATCAATAATAACGAGCTCTGTTCCAAAGGATAGAGCCTTCAGCAGCTCCACCAGCTGTTTTTTTAGCGGACTTAATTCCTGCATTTTCTGTTCTGGATAAATTTCTACTTCCAGCAGCTCCAATAGTCTTAAAGTCTCTTCAAACATTTTTTCATTATCAATTGATTTGAAAAACAAAAATTTCTTTATGGGTTCTCTACCAAAAAATATATTTTCAGCTACTGTCATCTCAGGGAAAACTGTTGACCTGTTTCCCGACTCGCCTTTTTTGTTAAATTTAAAAATTCCAAGGGGATCTTTTTCCGGATTAACAGCAGAATACTGATTGATAAAATAAAAAGTTTCTCTCCCCAGTTTCTGCAGCTCCTGCTGGCTGAGATTCTTATTTTTAAGTCTTAATTGACCATCCTCACAGTCACTTTCGCCTTTTAAAAACTCAAGCAGCTTATTTTTGCTTTCTTTATTTTGAAAAAGCACTGAATGAATACTTTTTATTTTAACTTCTATTTCAAAGTCGTCCAAATAGTCATTACCATCTTTACTGCAGTTTAAATTTTCAACCTTTAAAATACTGTCCGCTGTCACTTTAAATCACCTTCTATAAATTTTATTTTCCCAAGTTAAAACTAATATAACATAATGTTTCTGATAAATGAAGCAGATCAGCATAATTTATAAGCAAAAAGGAGCCCGATTAAAGCTAACCAGGCTCCTTAATAAATATTAGTCTCTTTTTTAATTACAGAAGATATTTATTTAAAGTTTTTCTCACTGCACCCTCTTCTGCGATCATTTCTTTAAAGTAGCCTTCGATTTTTTCTCCCAGACCAACTTTGTAAAGGTCAACTGCCATCAGTTTTTCGTTGCTTAAGATGTTATGCAGTTTATCTCCGACAGAATCTGGATTACCAATCTCAATGCCTTCTAACTGAGGTGTCAGTTCATCCAACATTGGGTCTGAACTTAAAGGCATCTCATTACCCTGATCATCTACTGCCAGCAGATATCTTAACCAACCTGCAATAGCGAGAGGTACTACAACCAAATCAGCTGGATCTAAGTCTTCAGCATCACGGTATGATTTAATTGTTTCTCCAAAGCGGATTGCAACTTTCTGGGATGTATCTTTAGCTATTCTCTGAGGTGTATCGGGAATATAAGAGTTAACCAGTCTTTCTTTAACTACCTCATCAATAAAATCTTTAGGGTCAAGCACACCCGGATCTACAACCACCGGTAGGCCTTCCTTGTAGCCAATCTGCTCTACTAAAGCTCTGATTTCCTGATCTTCCATTTCTTCTGCAATTGAGGTGTGACCTAAAAGACAGCCATAAACCGCCATTGCTGTGTGGAGTGGATTGAGGCAGGTGGTTACCTTCATGGTTTCAACCTGATTAACTGTATCCCGATCAGTGTAAATTGCACCAGCTTTATCAAGTGGAATTTTACCATTGGGGAAACTGTCTTCAATAACTAAGTATTCAGGTGCTTCTGCATTAACAAAAGCAGCAATTTCTGTATTCTTATTTGTTTTAACAATCTCAGTATTCTCAAAACCAATTTCTTTAAGTTTTTCCTGAACTTCTGGGGCCGGTCCTGGAGTAATTTTGTCGATCATTGACCAGGGAAAACCGACCTTGGATTCATCATTTAAATAACCCAGGAACTCTTTTTCTACCAGTTCATTTTCTACCCACTTTTCAGCTACAGTTAAAACTGCATCTTTTAACTTCTGACCATTGTGGGAACAGTTATCCATACTGGCAAAGGCAAAGGGGTAAGCACCTGCTTTGTAGCGCTCATAGGCTAAAGCTGTTACTTTTGCCATCAGATGATTTAGCTCTCCCTCAGGTCCAGTTTTGAAATCTTCTAAAACAAAGGGGAAAAATTTACCCTCCATATTATCCAGAGCATAACCTTTTTCAGTCACTGTAAAGCTCGCCATCTTTAAGCTTGGTTTTTTAAAGATTTCTTTGAGTACTTCCCAGTCTTCTTCAAACTGTGAATCAGCCTTTAAACCCTCTGTAATGCTCGCCAGCAGAGTCTTATCTAAATTACCGTCGGCTGACATTTTAACAACCAGACTTAAATTATCTGCCGGCTGATAAACTTTATCGATAATCTCATAGTCAAAACCTTCGGCAGCTATAATACCTGTGTCGGCTTCTCCCTGATTTAAAAGTTCCTGCTGTAAGCGGGCAATAAAAGCTCTAAAAATGTTTCCAGCTCCAAAATGCACCCATTCTGGATTTTCTTTTGTGTTATCTATTAAATTCTGATAGTCAAACTGCGGTGGATTAATTCCCGCTTCTTCCCACTGAGCTTGATCTTTTAATTCTTCTTTTTTTAGTTTTAACATCTCGCTCTCCTTTCTTTTTACTTACTGCATTTATTAATTGCTTCCCAGAGTCCATTAAGATAAGTTGCTCCTAAAGCGCGATCATAAAGTCCATAACCTGGTTTTCCAGTTTCTCCCCAGATCATACGGCCGTGATCAGGACGCAGCGGCCCTTCAAAACCTACATCATGATAGGCCTTCATGATCTCATACATATCCAGTGAACCCTTTTCACTTAAGTGAGCAGCCTCTTCAAAACTGTCCTCACCGGTAATTTTAATATTTCTAACATGAGCAAAGTGAATTCGATCTCCAAACTCTCTAATAATTGCCGGCACATCATTGTCAGGATTAACTCCCAGTGAACCGGAACAAAGAGCAAGTCCATTGGCAGGAGAATCAACTAATTTTAAAAACTTATGCAGGTTCTCTTTACCGACAATAACTCTAGGCAGTCCAAAAATTGACCATGGTGGATCATCCGGGTGAATTGCCATTTTGATATTTTCCTCTTCAGCTACCGGAATAATTTCTTTTAAGAAATATTCTAAGTTATCCCAGAGCTTATCCTCATCAATTTCTCTGTAAGCTGTCATTAAATCATTTAATTCTTCTTTGTCATAACTAGTATCCCAGCCCGGCAGATCAAGTTCTCCTCCAACTGGATCCATTTTATCTACTTCTTCTTTTTTGTAGATTAAAGCTTCTGAGCCGTCTTCAAGCTCATAATCAAGCTCTGAGCGGGTCCAGTCAAAAACAGGCATAAAATTATAGGTTACAACCTCAATTCCTGCTTTAGCTAAGTTTCTTAAAGTCTCTTTGTAGTTTTCAATATAGCGGTCCCGGGGTTCAACACCCATTTTAATTGCTTCCGGTACCGGCACACTTTCGATTGCTGAAATTTCAAGTCCAGCAGCCTCTACCTTATCCTTCAACTCTTTAATTTTCTCATAAGGCCAGGCTTCTCCTGCTGGGATATCATAAATAGCTGTAACAATTCCTACCATACCAGGAATCTGTCTGATTTTTTCTAAAGTTACAGGGTCATCATCACCATACCAGCGAAAAGATAGTTTCATAAGATCACTCCTTTTATTAGATAATTTTGTAATTTGAAAGCGTTTTCAAGAACAATAAAAAAATCTTTTTCTTTCTGTTATTTAAATAATTCAAGGTTGAATTTAAAATTCCTGCCTAATTTTAATATCATCATATAATTTTACTGGTACAGTATGCATTCCCAGTGATTTAATAGAATCATCAAGTTCAAGCTTGCGCTTGTCAATATCATAACCTTTAGCTGCAGCTGCCTCGGCAATATCTTTGGTATTTACTGAACCAAATAATCTACCATTGTCACCAGCCTTAACCTTGATTACAAATTTTTCTGATTCTAATTTAGACTTCAATTTGTTAGCATCATCTCTTTTTTCTGATTCCAGACGATTTTTCTTGGCTTCTTTTTCTTTCAGTTCTTTAATTTTCTGCTGAGTTGCTTCTACAGCCAGACCGCGAGGCATTAAATAATTGCGGGCATAACCATCAGCCGCTTCTACAACATCACCTTTAGAACCTAACTTTTTAACATCTTCTGTTAATACTACTTTCATAATCTTTTACCTCCTTAAGCATTTTAACCGGGTTGATTAGTCTGCTTTCTAAAATTAAACCACATATCCAGCATTCCAAGTAAAATAAGAATAATCGGAACCGGTGGAAAAATAAAGATTAAAAATATCAAAAATGATTTCAGTAAAAAGGAATTACCCTTGGTTGATAAGTAATACATTAAAACCGAAAAGCCCTGCAGAAAAGCCAGGAAAAACATAAAAATATTTATGTTTAAAAATATTGGATTTGAAGTTAATAAAAGAGAAATAACAATTAAGATTGAAACAATCCAGCGGGGAAAATACCAGCTGCTGACCGCCTTATATAATTCTATATTTAAGCCTCTTCTTCTTAAGTACCAGGCCGAAACATAATAATTTAAAATACCAGTCACTGTTGCTGATACAGCAAGCAGGGCAGGCAAAATCATTCTAATTAAACTCATTTGAGCTGTAACTAGCTGTTCAACTGACTGCTGATCAAATTCGCTGCTTAAACTTTCTACAGCCTGCTGCAGTAAAGTTTGATAATTTAAATTAAGCATTCCTGATGAAACATAAAATATTAAAGCCTGTGATATAATTACTGTAATTACAGCTGTGATTAGGGTTTTTAGAGGTGATAGCCCCTCTTTGATCACATTACCAATTACAAAACCCACCAGTCCAAAACCAATTACAGTCATCAGACCCATTACGGTTCCGAATAAAAATCCATTTATCAATGCGGCAATTACAATTACAGTAATTACAGCATTACTTTCTTTTTTCTGCACAAGATAAACTATTGGCACCGGCCAGAGTATCATAACCGCCATTGATAAAAATGGAATAAAGTAGTTAACTGCAGTTAATAAAATTATGTAGGCCAGAGTTCTAATACTGTCTTTATAGTTTTTAATATCCATCTAATTTATCACCTCATCCGCCGGCAAAATAACATTAGTATGAAAGAAAGGAGGCGCCATCATAGATTTTGCCTCCTTAATTAAATGCTTATTCTTTTACATATGGCAGTAGAGCAACTGATCTAGCTCTTTTAACTGCCTGTGTAATTAATTTTTGGTGTTTGGAACAATTTCCTGTTACACGACGCGGCATAATTTTTCCACGATCTGTCAGGTATCTATTTAAAGTTCTTAAGTCTTTATAGTCAATTTTTTTATCTTCGTTTGCACAAAAATGGCAAGATTTATTTCTACCTCTAGGCATTAAGATTTACCTCCTTTTTAAAATGGTACATCAAAATCATCAGCATCAAAGTTATCATCAAATTGAGCATCAAAATCATCCTGCTCCTGTTTCTTATTCTGCTGAGCCTGATTATTATTTTGCTGCTTATTACTCTGATTATTCTGAGACTGTCCCTGATTATTATTTCGGCTACCGTTATTGTTACCGAAATCTAGAAAACGCACATTATCAGCATTTACTTCAGGATTTATATAAGTTCTATTATTATTTTCACTCTTACGAATCTGTAAGGATCCGTCAACTCCAACCAGTCTACCTTTACCGAGATGACGGGCACAATTTTCCGCCAGACCCCGCCAGGTTACAATATTGATGAAATCTACATCTCTATCACCATTGCGGTTGGTATAATTTCTCTCCACAGCCAGTGTAAAATTACAGACGGGAGTTCCATTACTGGTATAGCGAAGTTCAGGATCTCGTGTCAGGCGGCCGATTAAAACAATTCTGTTTAACAAGAGTATTCACCACCTAAATTTATATTATGCATCATTTCTAACTACTAAATAACGAAGTACACCATCCATAATCTTAAAGATTCTCTCTAATTCATTAACTACAGTAGTTTTAGCATTGAACTCTAAGATTGTGTAATCACCAGAACGATAATCTTTAATCTCATAAGCTAACTGCTTTTTTCCCCAGGCATCAACCTCAGTTACTTCTCCTTCGTGATCAGAAATAGCATCCTTTACACGCTGAAGAATAGTCTGCTTTTCTTCATCTTCAAGATCTGGCTTAAGTACAAAAGTTGTTTCGTAATCTCTTTTTCTTGTTTCCATTTACATTCACCTCCTCCACACGGACTAATGGCCCTGCTGCTAGCAGAGCGTGGGTTTTTAACCAATCTAAATTATAACACCTCTTTACTTAAAATGCAAATAAAATGTGCAGGTACCGTGTACCACCCGATTTATGACGAGTTTTGTCGGTTAGCTGTGCTTAAAAAGTAAATCTGTTTAACATAAAGTTAAAACAAAAACATTAAGGACAAAAAATATATGACAAAGGCAAATAACCAGCCCCCTACAATATCAGTTGGATAATGTACTCCAACCATAATTCGTGAAAGAGCAGTTAAAACTGCCAAAAAAATCATAAATACTCCCAGCTCCAGGCTGAAATTTAAAACAGCCAGAGAAATTATCAGAGAACTTGCTGTATGAGTACTGGGAAAAGAGTGATCCTGCCTCTGATTAACCAGGCTTTTTAAATTAAACTCTGCAAAAGGACGCCGACGATTAAATAAAGTTGGAATTGATTTAACTAGTAGATAAACAACTGCCGGAACTAAAACATAATTTTTAAGCCTGGAATCATTATTATAAATAAGCCAGCCCCCAACAGCAAAATAAATTAATGAAAAAAACTTGGACGAAAATTTTGTAATAAAAACTGCCAGCTTTGAAATTAATTCATGGCTGACAGTAAAATTATATAGTGCAAAAAATATTTTTTGATCAATTTTTTTAATCATGATTACTGCCTCTTAACTTTCCTGCTGCTTTAGAAAAATCAGTATTTAAAGCTCAATACCATCTAGATTATTTGAGTTATAATTTGCAACTTCAATCGGAATAGGCTGAAAGATAGCTGATTATGTTAAAATTATTTGCTGTTTGACCGAAGGGAGTTCAAATAATTAATAATCAGCTATCTATTGAAGCCGTCAATGGAGATTGTGTGTAAATTATAATTCAAATAAGATCAGACATTAAACCTAAAGTGACAGATATCTCCATCCTGCATTATATAATCTTTACCCTCCAGGCGTAGAAGACCTTCTTCTCTTGCCTCAGCCATTGAACCAACTCTCTTTAAATCTTCGAAACTTACAATTTCAGCTCTGATAAATCCTTTTTCCATATCACTGTGAATTCTACCGGCTGCCTGAGGTGCTGTGGATCCTCTTTCTACTGTCCAGGCCCTACATTCTTTTTCACCTGCAGTTAAAAAGGTAAGTAAATTTAACAATTCATAGCCTGCTTTGATTACTCGATCCAGACCGGAATCATTAAGTCCAAGCTCATCCAAAAACATCTCTTTTTCATCTTCATCCAACTCAGCAATATCAGCTTCAATTTTAGCACTAATTTCAACTACCTTGGCACCATCACGCTCAGCATGTTCTCTTACCTCTTTTACAAGTTGATTCTGACCGGTATTAATATCATCTTCATTAACATTAGCCAGATAAATAATTGGCTTTGCACTTAAAAGCTGCAGTTCTTTAACCAGTCTCTCTCCGGTTTCGGAAAGTTCAAGCTGACGGATGTTTTTTCCCTCTTCCAGAGCAGCTGAAATCTTCTCCAGAGATTCAACTTCTTTGAGATATATTTTATCTCCACTTTTAGCCTGCTTTTTAGATTTTTCGAGTCTTTTTTCTACCTGAGCTAGATCAGCCATCATTAATTCTGTATTGATAATATCAATATCTCTATCTGGAGATATTTTACCATCAACATGGGTTATGTTTTCATCATCAAAACAACGAACTACCTGAGCAATCGCATCTACTTCTCTAATGTGAGCTAAAAATTTATTACCCAGACCTTCACCCCGGCTGGCTCCCTCTACAAGTCCAGCTATATCTACAAATTCGATCACTGTAGGTGTTTTCTTTTCTGGCTGATATTTATCTGCCAGCCAGTCCAGGCGCTCGTCAGGTACCGGCACAACCCCCACATTAGGATCTATAGTACAAAAAGGATAATTTGCTGCATCAGCCCCCGCTTCTGTCAGAGCATTAAAAAGAGTCGATTTACCTACGTTTGGCAGTCCAACAATTCCTATTTTCATTAAAAAATCTTCCTTCCTAAATAATTAAAGTTTTTTCTTAACACTTTTTTCAAATTTATTTCTTGGTAACATAATTACTCGCTCACAGGTCTCACATTTTGCTTTAAAATCCATGCCGACCCTCAAAATTTCCCAGGTCTTACCTCCACAGGGATGTGTTTTTTTAAATTCTACCCTGTCACCTACTGAATAGTCTTCCGGCATTTAAAGACCTCCTCTATTTTCTATTATTTTCGCTCCTATAATTAAAAGTCTAATTTAAAAGCAAATAAAGAATTAGAATCAAAGCAACCACTAAGAAAATAACAAAAAGACAGCCTGGATCTTTATAAAAGGGCTTATCTGCATTAATATCATAACTAAAGCTTCCTTTTTTTCTGGCTTTTTTAAGATATTTAATAGATTCCGAATAATTTCCCTCTTCTCGATAAATCACACCCAAATTATTATAGGCAGGTCCATATTCTTCATCTATCTTAATTGCTTTCTGATAAAGTTCTTTGGCTCTCTTTGAATTACCCATTTCTCTGGCTATACTGCCGAGGTTAGTTATAGCAGGAGCAAAATCTGGATCCTGCTGCAGTATTTGATTGAGCAGTGACTGAGCCTGATTAAATTCTTTATTATAGATGTGAATAACGGCCTTTTTGTTCAGGGCAGGTACAAAATTTGGCTTTTCCTCTAAAAAATGATCAAGCTTTTTTTTAGCTTTTTTTCGGCGCCCTTTTTCCATTAAATTGACACATTCCTGATAAAGCTTTTTGTTCTCATCTTCAAGCTGATTTTTATACGTTTCTTCTCGCATTTTATACACCTACTTTTAATTAACTTCAATTTAATATTATATCATATAGTTACCTAAAACTGCAAAAATGGCCCTAAGTGGGCCATCTGCAAATATTAATACTTTAGATATTATTTTTTCATTTAGATAAAATCCTTTTAAGTATCAAACCAGCATCATTTACCAGTGTAAATCAGGATTTCTGGCAGCTGCTGTTTCATCAAGCTTTCTAACAGTTGTTGTATGTGGTGCATTTATAACCAGTTCTGGATCTTCTTTTATTTCCCGGGAAATAGTCAGCATAGTTTCCACAAAATGATCCAGGGTCCCTATGTTTTCAGTCTCTGTAGGCTCAATCATCATAGCCTCTTTAACTACCAGTGGGAAATAAATTGTTGGTGCATACTGATCATAATCTAATAATCTTTTTGCTATATTAAGGGTTGATGCCCCTTCTTCCTTCTGGCGGCTGCCGGAGAGGACAAACTCATGCAGGCTTTCTTCAGCATAGGGAAGTTCAAAGTCTTTTTTGAGTCTCGCTTTTAAATAGTTAGCATTTAAAACAGCATTTTCTGTTGTCTCTTTAAGTCCTTTGCCACCTACAGTTTTAATATAGGCCCAGGCCCTGAGCATTACACCATAATTTCCATAAAAACTGTGCACTTTTCCAATTGATTTTGGGCGCTGATAATCCCAGAAATATTTTTCTTGATCCTTTTTTAAAACTGGCTTTGGCAGATATGGAGCCAAAAAGTCCTTAACCCCAACCGGGCCAGAACCAGGTCCACCTCCACCGTGAGGAGTTGAAAATGTTTTATGCAGATTAAAATGCATTAAATCAAAATCCATCAGCCCGGGTTTAGCATAACCCATGATAGCATTCATATTAGCACCATCATAATATACAAGCCCTCCGACCTCATGAACCATTTCAGTTATTTTTAAAATATCCTCTTCAAAAATACCAAGAGTATTGGGATTGGTCAGCATTAGAGCGGCTGTATTTTCATCGAGCACTTCTGCCAGGGCGTCCAGATCAACCATACCTCTTTCGTTAGAAGCAATTTCGACCACATCAAAACCAGCCATTGCTGCACTGGCAGGATTCGTTCCATGAGCTGAGTCCGGTACAATTACTTTAGTCCTATTTTCTTCCCGATCTTCAAAATATTTTTTTACTATCAAAAGAGAAGTGAATTCGCCGTGTGCCCCCGAAGCAGGCTGAAGTGTAATTTCATCCATAGCACTTATTTCTGCCAGATCTAACTTTAACTGATAAAGTATTTCCAATGATCCCTGCAGCTGTTCTATCGGCTGATAAGGATGAATATTGCTCAGGCCAGAAATTCTTGCTACTCTTTCATTTCTTTTAGGATTATATTTCATAGTACAGGAACCAAGTGGATAAATTCCGGAGTCAACACCATAATTCATTTCGCTTAATGCCGTGTAATGACGAACTACGTCAACTTCACTAACTTCAGGCAGTTCAAGCTCTTCTCTTAAATAACCAGCCAAATTTTCGTTTATATCGCTTTTGCCCACCTCAAGCGGAGGTAGAGAATAACCTCTGCGACCAGGACTGCTGTAATCTTTTATTAGTTTTTCCTCCACTTAAAGCACCTCCAGTTTTTCTACTAATTTATCCATTTCTTCTTTACTTCTTTTTTCAGTTACACAGACTAGAATCCCTTCACTGCCCGCCACTTTTAAATCATAACCAGCAATTATATCATCAGCTAAAAGCTCCTTTATCAACTCTGTACTGTCCTTTTCAGTTTTTAAAACAAATTCATTGAAGAAATTTTCCTTATTTAAAACCTGATAACCGGCCAGCTGATCAAGCCTGTCAGCTAAATAATGAGCTTTATGATATGACTGCTCTCCAACTTCTTTTAGACCTTCTTTACCCATTGTGGAGAGATAAATTGTAGCCATTAAAGCGTTTAGGGCCTCGTTTGTACAGATGTTGGAAGTTGCCTTTTCTCGGCGAATATGCTGTTCCCTGGTCTGCAGAGTTAGCACAAAACCCTCTTTTCCGTCAACGTCAGTTGTTTTTCCAACTATTCTACCCGGAAGCTGTCTGAGCATCTTCCTATCATCTTTACAGGCCATAAAACCAAGATATGGTCCTCCATAATTGAGGCCACTGCCGAGGTTTTGTGCTTCTCCAACTACAATGTCAGCACCAAAATCAGCAGGTGCTTTCAAAACTCCAAGTAAGACTGGATTGGCGATTACCAGCAATAAAGTTTTTTTATTGTTTTTAACCATTTTTGAAATTTCTTCCATTTTTTCTATAGAGCCATAGAAATTTGGATACTGCAGAACTACAACTGCAGTCTGATCATCAAGGTTTTCTTTAAGCTGAGTCGGGTCAATAAGCTGATCCTCTGTTTCTAAATCAACGAAATCAAGATCTACTCCTGTTCCATAAGTTTTGATAACTTCTCTATAAGCAGGGTTAATTGTGTCAGGCAGGATCACCCTGGAATTTCTGGTGATTCTCGCAGCCATCGTAACCGCTTCTGCAGCAGCTGAGCCTCCATCCAGCATTGAGGCGTTAGCAATACCCATCCCTGTTAGATCACAGATCATACTCTGGTATTCGTAAATTGCCTCCAGAGTCCCCTGGCTCAATTCAGCCTGATAAGGGGTATAGGCCGTATAAAATTCCGAACGAGAAATTAAAGCATCTATAATACCAGGAACGTAATGATCATAGGCTCCTGCACCCAGGAAAGAAATCTGTTGATCAAGGCTTTTATTCTTAGCTGCCTGTGCATGAGCCTTTCTCATCAATTCCATTTCGGAAGTTCCTGACTCAATATTTAATTCATCATCTGCTGATACTGCTTCTGGTATCATCTGAAAAAGATCTTTAACTTCTTTAATTCCAATCTCCTTCAGCATTTTATCTTTTTCTGCTGCTGTATTGGAAATATAATCCATGCTTATTCCTCCTCTATGAATTCAGCATACTCCTCTGCAGATAAAAGTTCATCCAGCTCAGAATCATCAGCCGGATCAACCTTAATTAACCAGCCTTCACCATAAGGGTCATCATTTATCAATTCAGGATTGTCAAGTAAGTCTTCATTTACTTCGATAACTCTACCACTGACCGGTATAAAGGTGTCAGAAACAGCTTTAACTGACTCCAACACTCCAAAACTATCATCTTTATCAAACTCTTCATCAACTTCTGGTAATTCAACAAAAACGATGTCTCCCAGCTCTTCCTGAGCAAAATCAGTAACCCCAATTACAAGATAGTCTTCTTCTTCTCTAACCCACTCATGATCCTCTGAATAATATAAATCTTCTTTTACACTCATTTTTATTCCTCCTTATAATTTTTGATACAGCAACTAATTACTCTTAATTATTTTTAAAGTTCCTAAACTAGACAAAAGGAGCTTTTACTACCTCAGCCTTGATTTTTCTATTTCTCACTTTGATCTCGATTTCATTACCTACTTCCGTATGTTCGCTTTTTAGGTAAGCCAGGCCTATTCCCTCTTCTAATGTAGGAGAATAACTACCACTGGTTACTTCACCAATTTTTTCTTCTCCAGCATAGACTTCATAACCGTGGCGAGCCATACCTCTACCCCTGATTACAAATGGTGTTAATTTTCTCTGACAGCAGTTTTCCTTTATATCTATTAATTTCTTTCTACCAATAAAATCTCCTTTGTCGAGTTCAACTGTCCAGCCTAATTCAGCCTCAAAGGGGTTGGTGCTTTCATCTATATCATTACCATAGAGAGCATATACTTTTTCAAGCCTCAGAGTGTCTCTAGCGCCCAGACCACAGGCCTGCAGGCCAAAATCTGAACCCGCTTCCATTAACTCATTCCACATTTTTTCAGCTTCTTCAGGCTCAAAATAAAGTTCATAACCTAATTCGCCTGTATAACCTGTCCGTGAAACTATCATATTAATACCGGCGACTTTCGCTTCTCTAAACCTGTAATAACTGAGGCTGTTTAAATCAATATCTGTTAATTGAGTCAATATTTTTTTAGAGTTTGGTCCCTGCAGTGCCACCATCGCATAGTTAGCTGATAGATTTTCAGCAGTCGTATCTTCAAGCAAGTGTTCTTTTATCCAGTTATAATCTTTTTCAATATTAGAGGCATTTACAACCAGTAAAAACTGATCATCCTGCAGAGAATAAACAAGCAAATCGTCAATAATTCCCCCATCTTCTTTACAGATTGGCGTATAAATAATTTTGCCTTTTTCTAACTTATTTAAATCATTTGCAATAATTTTCTGCAGCGATTTTTTAGCATTTTTACCACTGACAAGAATTTCTCCCATATGAGAGACGTCAAAAAGACCGCATTTATTTCTGACAGCCTTATGTTCTTCAATAATACCGGTATATTCCACCGGCATTTCCCAGCCGCCAAAATCAGTCATCTTTGCTCCCATATTCTTATGTATCTGATTGAGTGGAGTCTTTTTCATTTGTTTGACCTCCTTTAAATTTTGATAAAAATAAAACAGGAAGCCGGAAAGAAATCCGACTCCCTGTTCATTAATAATTTGCTATGTCCAGAGTTACGTCCAGCTGAATTCTTTTTGCCTGAGAGTTTCGGTCTCCCTTGCTCCTTCGGCGCCATCTAAGGTCTCTCATCCAGCCTTCACCCGTTTATTAAATTCTATGTTACAATTATATATTATTTTTTTAAATATTGCAAAATTAAAATACAAATGCTGTCAGCACTACAGCTACAAGCAGCGCGGGCAGAAGATTACCAGCTTTAATTTTGCTGACTCCCAGCATATTTAAACCAATTGCTGTAATTAAAAGGCCTCCGCTGGCTGTCATTATTCTAATCATATCTTCAGTCAGATAGACAGCAGCCCAACCCGCCGCTAGAGTAATGCTCCCCTGGTAAAGTAGTATCGGGATTACTGAAAAAGCAACTCCAATCCCTGTGCTGGCTGCAAAAGCAATCGAAGTTATTCCGTCCAGCAGTGATTTCGTGAATAAAATGCTGGGGTCTCCATTAAGCCCATCCTGAATCGAGCCCATAATAGCCATTGCTCCTACACAATAGATTAAACTGGCCTGAACAAAACCCTGAACAAAAAGGTCATCTTCTCCCCCAAACTTTTCTTTTAAACCTTCACCAAAATCATTTAATCTTTTCTCAAGCTGTAGAAGCTCCCCAATTACTGCTCCAATCACCAGACTAAAAATAACCAGTAGAATATCTGGATCTTTTTCGATACTAAAGGCCATCTTCATCCCAATTAAAATTACAGCCAGACTAATTCCATGAATTACAGTTGTCTGTACTTTTTCAGGAAATTTACCCCGGAAAAGAACTCCGACTGTGCTTCCGGTTAGCACTGATGCTACATTAACTATAGTTCCTATCATGATATCACCTATCTACTCTCTTCTATATATATTTGTTTCACATGAAACACTATTAAAGTTTTTTAACAAGTTCATTTAATCTATCTACGCTATCAAGCTCAATAGTCAGCAGATTGTTTTTCTTGCGCTGTTTAATCTTAACTTTGGTTCCTAATTTCTTTTCTAATTCTGCCGCCGCCTGCTGCCAGACCTGAGGTAATTCTTCTTTTTCTTTTTTCTTTTCCTTATCTTTTAAGGGGTTTTTAAGTTTCTCCACATATTTTTCTGTTTCCCTGACAGTTAAATCCTGAATTATAATATTTTCGCAGGCTGCAACCTGAGTCGCTTCCTTCTCCAGGGATAGTAATGCTCGTGCATGACCGATGGTAATTGTACCCCGCTCAAGGTGGTTTTTTACTTTTTTAGCTAATTTTAATAATCTAACCATATTTGAAACATTAGAGCGACTTTTACCTACCTGTTTTGCCAGCTCCGCCTGAGTAATCTCAAAATTATCCAGCATTTCCTTATAAGCTTTTGCCTCTTCTACCGGGTTTAAATCTTCCCGCTGTATATTTTCAATTAGAGCAATTTCCAGCATTTCCTGATCATCAAAATTTCTAATTACTGCCGGAATTTTGTTCAAACCAACAAGTTTTGATGCCCGCCAGCGCCTTTCTCCTGCTACAATCTGATACTTTTCTGCTTTAATCTTGCGGACAGTAATTGGCTGGATAACACCCTTTTCTCGGATTGAATTTGCCAGCTCATTTAAAGCATCCTCATCAAATGTACTCCGCGGCTGAAATGGGTTTGCTTCGATTTGATCAACAAAAACTTCTTCAACCCTGTTTTGATCAACGTTTTCTTCATTATTTATTAAAGCACTTAAGCCTTTACCAAGTCTTTTTTTACTCAAGAGAGATCACTTCCTCTGCTAATTTTCTGTATGCTTCCGCTCCTTTGGAGGAGGAACTGTAGTCTAATATTGGCTTACCAAAACTAGGAGCCTCACTTAAACGAACATTGCGAGGAATTATTGTCTCAAAAACAAGTTGAGAAAAATAATCTTTAACCTCATCAATTACCTGTTCAGAAAGATTGGTTCTGGCATCATACATGGTCATTAAAACACCTTCGATTCTTAAATCTGAATTTAAATTTTTTCTAACCAGCTCAATAGTATTCATCAGCTGCCCCAGACCTTCCAGGGCATAATATTCGCACTGAATAGGAACCATAACACTGTCGGCTGCAGTCAGAGCATTTAAAGTTAAAAGTCCTAAAGAAGGAGGACAATCAATAATTATATAATCATAATCGCGGTCAAGATTTTTTAATGATTTTTTTAATCTGCTCTCCCTGGAGATAATAGAAACAAGCTCTATTTCAGCCCCTGCTAACTCAATATTGGCAGGAATGATGTCCAAGTTTTTGCTTTCACTCTGCAAAATAGCCTTCGCAGGCGGCTCAGATTCAATTAATAAATCATAGATTGTATATTCAACCTCAGATTTTTCAATTCCCAGGCCACTGCTTGCATTACCCTGAGGATCAATATCAATCAGTAAAACCTTATTATTTTTTTCTGCCAGGCCAGCACTTAAGTTAACTGCTGTTGTGCTCTTGCCAACCCCACCTTTCTGATTGACAATTGCAATTTTTTTAGCCATTATTTCACCTCTTTGTGAACATTATTTAAATCTATAAATTCTTATTTGGAAATTTTGATATAATATTCGATAGTATCCTGATCATCACTGCGCTCAAATTCAACATTTATCCCTGAATCCTTAATCTCTGAAATTCTTTTTTCGAGAGAATTAGCAAAAAGACGAAGGTCATCAGAAATATGTTTTATCTTTTTTCTCTTTTCAGCCGGCTGCTTTTTTTTCTTGATCAGTTTTTCAGTCTCTCTAACATTAAGCCCTTTTTTACTTATTTCTTCAACCACTGCCAGCTGTTCTGCTGGACTGTCCAGCTGCAGAAGAGATCTCCCATGTCTCTCACTTAAATCAGCGGCCAGGATTTTCTCTCTGATCTGTTCTGACAAATTTAACAAACGCAATTTGTTGGCTATAGTTGACTGGCTTTTAGAAACTCTTGCCGCCAGCTCTTTTTGAGTTAAATCAAATTCATCCAATAATCGCTGATAGGCCTTAGCTTCTTCTAAAAAATTTAAATCTTTCCGCTGCAGATTTTCAATCAGAGCTATTTCTGCCATCTGCTGATCATTAAAATCCTTAACCACTGCCGGAATAACTTCCTTATTTAATAATCGGGCAGCTCTCAACCTTCTCTCACCTGCAATTAGTTCATATTCATTTTCTTTTTCCCTAACTGTAATTGCCTGGATTAAGCCGAAATTTTTAATTGAATCTGCAAGTTCTTTAATTTCAGCCTGATTAAAATCCTGCCGAGGTTGAAAAGGATTAACTTTAATTTCTTTTACTTTGATTTCTACAATCTGGTCCCTGTTTTTTTGATCTTCCTGATTAAAGAAAGGAATTTTCATTCATAATTACCCCCACATAAAAATATATTTCTCTAAATTACTTAAATCTCCTTTATAAATATTTAATTTAGCCAGAATTAAGTCAATTCCAAAACTATTTCCCGGGAAATAACTTAGAGGGGGCGTTTTTTTGGAATTCCAGCCCGACGAGGATATTTTTCTGGGGTTTGAGAAATTTTTTTAATGACAATTAAGTATCTCTCAGCTTCTAAACCCGGCACATCAAGCTCTATTATTTCTTTAACCTCAGCTCCAAGTGTTTTTAAAGCAGCCTGAGCTGCTTCAATTTCCTCTTCATATTCCGGTCCTTTATAAAGATAAGCCAAACCACCTATTTTTAAAAAGGGAACTGAATATTCCAGCAAAATATTTAAAGAAGCAACTGCCCTTGAACAGACATAATCAAAAGAAGACCTCCATTCACCAATTTGTGCCAGATCCTCAGCTCTGCCGTGGGTAGCGTCAATGCCCTTAAGTCCTAGTTTATAACTCAGCTGATTTAAGAAATTAACCTTTTTTGCTGAAGAATCGAGCAAATAAAAGCTGTCTCCAGGTAAAAATAATTTTAAGACCATACCTGGAAAACCGGCTCCACTCCCAATATCAAGCCATCTCTTACGTCCTTCTAAATTAAGCTGTTTTAATATTACCAGCGAATCTAAAAAATGTTTTTTGATAACAGCATCTGCTTCTGTAATTGTGCTTAAATTATATTTCTTATTTTCCTCAATAAAGAAAAGATAGTATTCCCACAGCTGATCAAGCTGCTCGCTGCTGTAGGAAATATTTAACTCTTCTATTCCATTTCTTAATTTTTTTATAAATTCCTTTTTATTTTTCTCCATTCTGATCATCCTTTTTAGTTCTATTATACTGCTCTAAATAAATCATTAAAGCAGAAATATCTGCTGGAGAAACACCTGAAATCCTTGACGCCTGACCGATAGAAAGTGGTCTAATCTTATTAAGTTTCTCTCTAGCCTCCAGGCGCAGATTATCAAGCTGATTATAATCCAGTTCTTCAGGAATTTTTTTCTCTTCCATTTTTCTAAACTGCTCTACCTGAGCTTCCTGGCGTTCGATATAACCTTTATATTTAACCTGAATTTCTACCTGTTCCTGAACATCCTTTTTGATCTCCGGCAGATCTTCAGCAAAAAACTTCAGATCTGAATAAGAAATTTCAGGCCGGCGCAGAAGTTTTTCAAGACTTACTGGTTTACTTAAGTTTCCACTCCCAAGCTCTTCCAGTCTGGCTCTAACTTCTTTAGTCGGATTAACCTGGTTTTCATCTGCTCTTAAAAATCTAAGAGCCTTTTTTACGCCCTTCATTTTTTTTTGATAATTCTCATATCTCTGATCACTGACCAGACCAATTTCTCTTCCCAGAGGAGTTAAACGCTGATCGGCGTTATCCTGACGCAGCAGCAGCCTGTATTCTGCTCGAGATGTCATAATTCTATAAGGCTCAGGTGTTCCTTTGGTCACCAGATCATCAATTAAAACACCTATATAGGCCTGAGAGCGTTTTAAAATCACCGGCTCCTTATCCTGCAGACTCAAAGCAGCATTAATACCGGCAATTAATCCCTGACCGGCTGCCTCTTCATAACCAGAACTACCATTAATCTGACCGGCTGTATATAAACCCTTTACTTTTTTTAATTCTAAATCAAGTTTTAATTCTTCCGGATCCACACAGTCATACTCAATTGCATAACCGGGTCTCATTATCTCCACATTTTCTAAACCAGGTACAGTTCTTGCCATTTCAATCTGTACGTCATAGGGCAAGCTGGTAGAAAGCCCGGAAACATAATACTCATCAGTCCCCAAACCCTCCGGCTCAATAAATAGCTGATGCCTTCCTTTATCAGGAAAACGAACTACTTTGTCCTCGATCGAAGGACAGTAACGCGGTCCAACACCATCAATAACACCACTGAATAAAGGGGTTCTGATTTTATTATCATTAATAATTCTGTGGGTTTCTTCCGAAGTATAGGTCAAATAACACATTGCCTGCTCACCGGTTAAAGGCTCAGATTCAAAAGAAAAACTCAAACCTTCTTCTCCCGGCTGGGGCTCCATTTTTGAAAAATCCATTGATTTTTTGCTGACTCGAGGTGGAGTCCCAGTTTTAAAACGGCGCAGATTGATCCCCAGTTCTTTTAGGCTTCCGGAAAGTTTATTTGCAGGATACTGCTGATTAGGTCCGGCATTAAATTTAGCCTCACCAATAATTATTCTTCCTTTTAAAAAAGTACCGGTTGTCAGAATAACCTTTTTGCCGGGGAAGAAGACTCCAGTTTTAGTTACAACCCCTTTAACTTCTCCATCTTCCACAACTATATCTTCTGCTATCTGTTGTTTTAAATCTATATTATCTTCCTGTTCTAAAACCTGTTTCATCCGCTTGTGGTATTCATCTTTATCTGATTGGCCCCGCAGACCATGAACTGCTGGACCCTTACTTGTATTCAGCATTCTGATTTGAATCATTGTTTCATCCATGTTTTTGGCCATTTCTCCGCCTAAAGCATCAATTTCTCGCACTATATGTGACTTACCAGGTCCTCCGAGTGAAGGATTACAGGGCATAAATGCCACATGATCCAGACTAACTGTTAGGGTTAAAGTCTTCATACCCATTCTTGCAGGTGCCAGAGATGCTTCACAACCGGCATGACCGGCTCCAATGACAATTACATCGTACTCTTTTGGATATCTATGAAAATCCATTATATCTCTCCCTTACTTTTAAAATTATTTTCCCAGACAAAATTCATTAAATATTCTATCTAAAATGTCATCTGCGACTGTTTCTCCTGTTATCTTTCCAAGTCCATCAAGGCAGTCTTTTAAATCAATAGTTAAAAAATCATAAGGCATATTTGTTTCATGTGAAACAATTACCCGTTCAATTGCTTCTTCAGCCTTAACTAGAGCATCACGATGTCTGCTCTGAGTGACTACTGTTTCAGCATCTGTATCAATTTCCTCATCCAAAATTTCAGCTAAAATATCATCTTTTAGTTCATTTAATCCTTCTTCTTCTAAAAGTGATATCCAGAGAACACTGTGCTCAGCAAACTCATTTTCAATCTTTTGTTTTTCAATCTTTGCCGGTAGATCAGTCTTGTTTACTATTACTATCAGAGGCTTATCTTTAATTAATTTATAAATTTCTCTATCTTCTGCTGTAATTCCCTGATTTATATCAAGCATAAAGAGCACCAGATCTGCTTTTTCGGCTGATTTTCTGGTGCGTTCAACTCCAATTTTTTCTACAGCATC
Source organism: Halanaerobium sp. (assembly GCA_003070825.1). Taxonomy (GTDB): domain Bacteria; phylum Bacillota; class Halanaerobiia; order Halanaerobiales; family Halanaerobiaceae; genus Halanaerobium. Next base: position 24,647 of record QBLP01000015.1, read on the forward strand.
TCTTGTTTCTCTAATCCCAGCTGTATCAATAATTTTTAGTGGGATCCCCTGCAGATTAATATATTCTTCAATAACATCCCTGGTTGTTCCGGGAATATCTGTTACAATTGCCCTTTTTTCTTCTAAAAAATAATTTAAAAGGCTTGATTTACCTACATTTGGCTTACCAACAATTACAGTTTTCAAACCTTCTTTATAGATCTTACCCTGTTTACTACTTTTTAATAATTTTTCTATCTCTTCTTTTAAATAATTAAATTTATCACCCAGCTCAGCCGGAGAAAATCCTTCAATTTCATCTTCTGGATAATCAATAGCAGCTTCCAGATGAGCAAGTATTTCTACAGCCTCTTCTTTAATTTGATCAACCTTTTTAGAAAGTTTCCCGTTCAGCTGGTCAACAGCCAGATCCAGACTTTTTTCCGTTTTAGAATTAATAACTTCGATAATAGCTTCTGCCTGAGCCAGGTCAATTCTGCCGTTCAGAAAAGCTCTCTGCGAAAACTCTCCCGGTTCAGCCAGCCTGGCTCCGTGTTTTAAAGTTAAGTCCAGCACTGCTCTCAGGGGGGTCATCCCTCCGTGACAGTCAAATTCGAGTACATTTTCTCCGGTAAATGAGTGGGGAGCCCGCATCATCACTGCAACCACCTCATCAATTATTTTCTCAGTCTCCGGATCTTTGATATGTCCATAGTGAGCAGTATAAGTATCCTGCTCAGAAATCTTTTTCTCTTTTTTGATAGAGTTAAAAATCTTATCTCCAATTTGATAAGCCCGGGGTCCACTAATTCTAATTTTACCGGTCCCTCCTGTGCCAAATGGAGTTGCAATTGCTGCAATAGTATCTTCTTTTAATATATCCAATTTCTAAACACCTCCTAAAAGATAACCCAGCAGAGAAAATCCCTGCTGGGTTAATGATAAAAGCCATCTGCTTCTTTTATTTTCTGTTTATTAACTGCTGCACCAAAGTAATACAGCACTTTATTTAGATTAGATAATTTTATTTATCTAATGGTTCTATCATAACTTTACGGTAGGGTTCTTTTCCCTCACTGTATGATTTAACATTTTTATTTTCTTTGAGTGCTATATGAATAATCCTTCTTTCATGTGGCGGCATCGGCTCTAAAACAACTTTTCTCTTTTTTCTTTCTGCTTTTGCTGCCAGTCTTTCTGCCAGTCTTTCTAAAGTTTGCTGGCGGCGATCACGATAACCTTCAGCATCAAGTAGAACTCTAAAATATTCTTCCAGCTCTTTATTAATATAGATAGAAGTTAAATACTGCATTGCATCAAGAGTTTCTCCCCGATGACCAATAACCAGACCCAGTTCTTTTTCTCCTGTTAGGTTGTAAACTACCTGTTCAGCATCACTTTTTTCTTCCATGATTTCTACACCAACATTAATATTGGCTTTTTCTAAAAGGCTTTCCAAAAACTCTTTGCCCTTTTTGACAGGATCGAAAACTTCTTTTACTTCTACAACAGCATCTTTAGTTCCGATTAATCCAAGTAATCCTTTACTACCTTCATCTATAACATTAATTTCAGCATCTTCTCTTGTAATTCCTAATTTATTCAGAGCTTTTTCTACAGCTTTTTCTACATTTTTAGCTTCTACTTTTATGCTTTTCATTTTTATTCTGCATCCCCCTTGATTCTGCTAGGTTCTTTGGATAGAAAATACTGCTGACCTACAGTAAATAGGGTTGATGTAAACCAGTATAATAAGACTCCAGCAGGTAATGAGAAACCAATAAATACTATAAAGAGAGGCATCATGTACATCATCTTATTACTTTTGCCTTCTCCTCCAGAAATTTTCTGAGTCATATATGTCTGTCCCAGCATAACAAGTGCATTTAAAAGCACAATTGCAATATCCGGCTCAGCCAGTGATCCATTAGTAATTGTTCCAATCCATAAAAATGCTTCATTTGCCATTTTGTCACCTAAAGCAAAAATAGTTCTGTATAAAGGAATCAAAATTGCCATCTGAACAATCATCGGCAGACAACCTGCAGCTGGATTAACACCGTGTTCTTGATAAAGTTCCATCATTGCTTCCTGCTGCTTTTCCTTATCATCTTTATATTCTTCCTGAATTTTTTTCATTTCAGGCTGTATTTCCTGCATCTCTCTCATTGAGCGCGTCTGTTTAGCTGTTAAAGGATAAAGTACCAGCTTAATCAACAGAGTGAAAATAATAATTGCCAGACCATAATTACCAACAATATTGTAAATAAAATCTAAAGCGTATGCCATTCCATTAATTAACCAATCAAACATTTAATAAATTCCTCCTATTCTACCGGATCATATCCCCCAGGATTGAAAGGATGACAGCGCAAAATTCGCTTTAATCCCATCCAACCTCCTTTTAAAGCTCCGTATTTTTGAATTGCCTGTTTTGTGTATTCTGAACAAGTAGGACGAAAACGACAGCTTTTGGGAGTCCAGGGTGAAATAATCTTCTGATAGATTTTAATAAAAAACAAAAATAATTTTTTCATTTTACCACCTTATATAACCAGTTTCATAATCATTTTGTTACTAATAATTATGTAGAATTAGATAAATAAAATTAATAAGCTCCAATTTCTATGTAATTCAAATTATATTCATCTTTTGATACAACTTTTTTACATCTCTTTTTAAACGATGATAATCAAGATTAACAACTGGTTTACGGGCAATAAAAATTATATCATAACCTTTAAATTCTTTTTCTCTTTCAACTTCTCTAATAATCTCTCTCAATCTTCTTTTCAGTCTGTTTCTGACAACAGCATTACCAATTTTTTTGCTGACTGATAAATTATATGCTATTTAGGCAGTAGAGTCAAGAAGTTTTAGGTTTATCCACAAGATAAATTTTTCAAGGGTTTGTTGATAATTTGTTGATAATCTGTTATTATTAATATGGTTATTTAGGATTATATTTTATTAATTCCTGAGCTAATAGTTAAGATGATATTAACAATCTGTTTATAAAATAATCAACAAAACTATAAATTCTAGTCAAATACAGCAAGTTATCCACAATTTCTTAATTATTTATCCACAAACTGTTAATAACAATCATTCTTTGTGGATATCTTTTCTCTTTTTATTAACAAATTTTTATTTAATTTTTTGATTTAAAAAGTGATTTTACTGCTTTAACAGTAAAGTTTAATTTCATTATTCTGTGGATAACATCTAATCTTGTCCACAATTTTGTGGATAAACCCTTATTTATCCCCTGTGATTGGGGATAACTTTAACTTAAGTACAATTTTTTTAGAATTACAGGAGGTATTTTATGTCTTTCTCGCAAAAAGAACTAGATCACATCTGGAAAAAAACTTTAGAAAATATTAAAGAAAAAATTACAAATCCCAGTTTTAATACCTGGTTTTCAGAAACTAAGGCAGTTATGACTACTGCAGAAAATCAGCTAGTACTGCAGGTACCAAATAATTTTATCCAGGAATGGATAGAAAGTCAGTATACTGACTTAATAGAAGAAATCCTTGAAGATTTAACTGGTAATCAGTGGACTTTACTTTTATTAACTCCAAAAGAAGTAAAAAAATTTAAAGAAAATAAGGAAAATAATAAAGATAAAGCTGAAGAAAAAACTAAGGAAGTTGAAATAGTTGAAGAAAATATTGAAGAAGAAAGTATAGAATCAGAATTAAAGCAAAATGGCTTTAACCCAAAATATACATTTGATACTTTTGTAGTCGGTAACAGTAACCGCTTTGCTCATGCAGCATCTCTTGCCGTTGCCGAAGCTCCAGCAAAGGCATATAATCCTCTTTTTATTTATGGTGATGTGGGACTTGGAAAAACTCACCTGATGCAGGCTATTGCTCATTTTATTTTAAAAAATAATCCTGATTATAAAGTTGTTTATGTTTCCTCGGAAACCTTTACCAATGAACTCATTAACTCTATCAAGGATGATTCTACTGTTGATTTTAGAGATAAATACCGCAATATTGATATTCTACTGGTTGATGATATTCAGTTTCTGGCCGGCAAAGAAAGAACACAGGAAGAATTTTTCCATACCTTTAATACATTACATGAATCAAATCGCCAGTTAATTATATCAAGTGATCGCCCCCCAAAAGAAATTCCTACTTTAGAAGAAAGGCTCCGTTCCCGCTTTGAATGGGGTTTAATTACTGATATTCAGAAACCTGATTTAGAAACCAGAATTGCTATTTTGAGAAAAAAAGCAGATATAGAGAATCTAACTATTCCAAATGAAGTAGTTATTTATATTGCCAATAAAATTCAATCTAATATTAGGGAATTAGAAGGGGCTCTGGTTAAGGTAATTGCCTATTCATCCCTTGTTGACAGGGAAATTGATGTCGATCTGGCAAGAGAAGCTTTAAAAGATCTGGTTAATAAAAAGAAAAATGAATCAATAGAAGTTAATATTGAAAGGATCAAAAAAATTATAACTGATGATTATAATTTAAAAATGGAAGATATGGAATCCAAAAAAAGAACTCAAAATATAGCTTTTCCCCGTCAGATAGCTATGTATTTGAGTCGAGAATTAACTGATTTTTCTCTACCTCATATTGGTAATGAATTTGGCGGCCGTGATCATACAACTGTAATCCATGCTCACAATAAAATTAAAGAAAAAATAGAAAATGAAGATGATTTTAATAATAAAATTGAAAGATTAATTGACACAATTAAGCACGGTTAAAGCTTTCTTTGCTGTTAATTTTTTAATACTTAGCTCCACATTTTATCTATTAACATTTTCTGTGGATAATTATTAAGGTGCCTGTTGATAGATTGTTGATAATTCTTAACTGTTAGTATGTGGATAACTCTTGTCCTATCGACTAACAACTTATCTACAGTAGAAATCAGGCTCTCAATAGTACTTAAGGGCTTATCCACATATTCACAGCCCCTACTACTATTACTACTAGTTTTATTAATAAATTAACCATTATTATATATTTTCGTTTTTGTTAATAACTTTTAATCAGGAGGGATATACTTTGAAATTTTCAATCAATCAAAAAGATTTATATAATGCTCTGAACATAGTTAGAAGAGCTGTCGCTAAAAACCAAACATTACCTATTTTAACTGGTATCTTTTTAAAGCTGGAAAATAATAAATTAACTTTAAAATCAACTGATCTGGAGTTGGGAATCAAATATGATTTAAAAGTAGAGGCAGAAATTGACGGATCAATTGTACTGCCAGCTACTCAATTTTTAAATATTATTCGGGAACTGCCAAACGAAGAAGTAAAGATAGAATTAAATAAGGATAAATGGCAGCTGCAGATTAAATGTCTTAATTCTTTATTTAAAATAAATGGTTATGATCCAGATGAATTCCCTAATTTACCCCAGGTAGAGGAAAGTGCAAAATTCGAATTACCAGCTAATAAATTTAAGGAAATGATAAAAAAAGTAAGAATTTCTACTTCAAAAGATGAAACTCAGCCTGCTTTAACCGGAGCTTTATTTGAAGTAGAATCTGAAAAGGTTAAAATGGTTTCTACAAATACATACCGTCTTTCATATATTGAAGCTCCCTTACAGACTTCAGTTAATGAAAAAATAGCTGTTATTATTCCCGGTACTACTCTTCAGGAATTAAATAATTTACTGGAAGATGAGGGAAGTGTTGAGATAGAGGTTGACAGTAATTATGCTCGTTTTAATTTTGCTGGAATAGAGGTTATTTCCCGCTTAATCGAGGGTAAATTTCCAAATTATGAGCTGGTTATTCCGGATGAATCAAACAGTAAATTTTCTGCAGATCTCTCACAACTTCATGGAGCTGTTAAAAGAGCATCATTAATTGCTAAACTTGATGCAAATATTATTACTCTTGAGGCAGCTAATGGCTTAATGGAAATTAATTCAGCTGAGGGAAGTTCAGGCTATGCCCACGAAGAAGTTAAGATTGATCTAGAAGGTCCAGATCAAAAAATCAATATTGATGCTGGTTATTTCATTGATGTTTTAAAAGTATTGGATTCTGAAGAAATAAATATAGAAATGATAGGACCATTAAATCCTCTTGTTGTAAATTCTCAAAAAGATGGGGATAAGTTTATTTATCTAATTATGCCAGTTCGGTCACAATCGTAATAAAATAATAAAGTGTACTGCTCTGTTGATATGTGGATAGTTATTAACGGGGTACACTTTTTGTAAATTAGGAGGTAATAAATTAATGGAAGAAGTAAAAATAAAAAGTGATACAATAAATTTAGATCAATTTTTGAAATGGGCTAATATTGTAATGAGTGGTGGAGAAGCTAAACACCTAATTCAGGCAGGAGAAGTAGAGGTCAATGGAGAAATAGAATTAAAGAGGGGTAAAACTTTAAAAGCTGGAGATATTGTTAAATTAACAGCTGAAGATAAAAAATATAAAGTAAGTCGGGGATAATTAATGTATTTAGAAAGAGTTCTCTGCCGAAATTTTCGTAATTTTGAAGAGCTGATGATTGATTTAAATCCAAATTTAAATATATTTTTAGGTGCCAACGGTCAGGGAAAGACTAATTTTCTGGAGTCAATTTATTTAATGGCCACAGCTAATTCGCATCGCAGCAGTATTACTTCGGAGATGATTAGCTGGGATCAGGAAAAAGCACTTGTTCAGTTGCTTTTAAGGCGCAGAGAAGGTAAAATAAAGTTAGCCATGCGTTTAGATAAAGGTGGACGTCAGGTTGAAATTAATGATAATCCTCTGGATAAAGTAAAAGAACTGTTGGGATATTTAAATGCAGTTTTATTTTCTCCTGAGGATTTAAAACTGGTTAAAGAGGGTCCTTCTCACCGAAGAGAATTTATTGATCTTGAAATTTCTCAGGTAAGCCGCTATTATAACTGTCTCTTATACACATCTCCGAGCCCACGA
>QBLP01000132.1 GCA_003070825.1 Halanaerobium sp.
TGAATAAGACCCTTATATACCATGTTTTTGGGGTAAAGAAAAATCATCATCCTCTGTACTTACTGTTATTAAAAGCCTCATTTGCTTCGCAATTTACTCGAATTAAGAAAAATTAGAGTTTATATTTAAATTTCAAAGAAATTTTGCGGCCACTCTTATCAGTTCGACCGGAATTTTTCGTATTTATCTGCTGGTCAAACTGCAGCTTTGTGTCCAGATCAAGATTTTCGCTAAATTTCCAGCCCCACTTTAAGGAAACTCGATTCAATCGATAGTCATCTTCCGGACTGATCTTATATTCAGTCCACTGTCTTTGAAATAAAATTTCATAATCGTGTTTTTCATTTAAATCATACTGCAGTGTGTACTGCACTCGGGCCAGCTGATAGTCTTTTGTTTCCGCCTCCAGATAATCCTTATCTCGCAGCAAAAGTTTAAATCGATTGCGCAGTTTCTCAGTTAAATAAAAGGTATAATTACCCTCAACTTCTAAATTCAAATTATCATAGGTCTGACTCTGTTCATAAATGCGCTGCTGCCGTTGAGCTTTCAAATAATAATATTCACCTACAGCCAGCTTCTGTTTATATCGCAGCCACTGTTTGTTATACTGATAATAATCAACAATGTTATCTTCATTTTCTTCCAGGTCTCCCGGATCAGTATAAAGCCGATCTCCACTCTCAAAACTGCCACTAATTTCCGGCCTATAGTCTTTAGCTGCCACCGGGGCTGCATAAAAACCAGTTAAAATCAAAGCAGAGAAAATTAAAAGAATAGAAACTATCAGAAAAGTTATTGTGTTCTTTTTCACAAAAATCACCCTTTTTCTTTATTTTTCACGATTAAAAGGAAAATTCCTGCAATTTTGTGAAAAAATATTCAAAACCCTGTCCTTTAATCAGACAGGGTTTTAATAAATTAGATTAGATTTAAATAGAAAGACCAAAATTAATACTTTTATCAACAAATTCATAGCCAATAAAAAAATCAAAACAGTCTTCTTTTTTTCTAAGTCGAAGATTTATTTCGTCCCATTCTTCGCTAGATAAATCAAAACTGCCATCAGTCTCAAGTGCCCAGGCTGAATCTGGATAATCACCTCTGATATCTAGAGAAATTGAAGGTTTAAGCAATCTTTCCTCTTCTTCCCGATCATCGACTAATGGGGTACTGCCCATCACTCTATCCTGCCGATAAAAAAGGGCAGATTTAAAAAGTAACTTTTTATTTAATTGATTTCGATAGCGAAGACCGGTATTTAAAACCGAAAAGTGATAATTCTGATCATAGCCGCTCTGATAATGATCAAGTCGATAATTATGAGTTAAGTGGTAGGAGAAACCAGCTGGAAGCTGCCAGCTATTGTTGTAGTTTAAATTTAATCTGGATTTATTTAACTCTACTCCTCCATTTTCGACCCGTCCTGTCCCCAGGGAAGTTTTAAAAGAATAAAAAGCAGGAAATGAAAGTTCAAGATAAGGATAGTAATTGTAGTCTTCTCCTGCCACATATTTAAGATTCCAGTTAACAGCTGTCTGGTTATGGCTTAAACTGTAATTTTCTTTAATCAGTTCTTCGCTATTATATTCTCTTCTCAAAGATGCATTGACCCCTGTCCCAAAGCGATAGTCAGCTGTATAAACTGTTTCAATTATTTCTTTCTGTTCCGGATCGTATTTCTTAAAAAGACCAGTTTTCAAACCACTTTCAAATTGGTAATTTGCCTCAACAAAATATCGATTGACCGGCTCTGCAGGCAGTAAATCCCGCAAAAGTCCTGCTTCCAAACTTAAATTGCCAGGAGTATAAAGCAGTGAACTTCTAAATTCTTTTTCTTCTTCGTCTAAAACCTCATCCTCAAAATCATAATCATAAAGATAATAATAACGATTTTTAAAACTTAAATTCTCAGTAAATCGCTGGATATTAAGATATTCTCTGCGTTCATCTCTTTCCTCTCCGGACCCTTCCCGCCAGTAATAAATTCGGCCGCTGTTAGAATCTCCAATCTGGTAGGGATAGGACAACTCAACTGTAACTCCTTTTTCAGCATCATAGCCGAATCTGGGCAGGGGAAAGGTGTTTCTAAGTTCTTCTCCCTCTTTTCCGTCAGGATCATAGGTAACAGAATAATATGGAAAGTAAAAAACAGGTATATTGGCTATGTAAGGAACTATATGATGAATAGTAATCGTATTATCAGGATTAATTCTGACCTCTTTAGCCTTAAAATGATAGTGCGGTTCCGGACGACTGCAGGGAGTAAATGCTGCTGACTGCATGACACCTTCTACTGGTGAAGCCGAAAGTATATTTAGCTTCGAACCAGAAAAATATATCTGGCCAACACTTCCTTTCGCACCGTAAAGACTTCCCGTTTCCAGTTGATAATTATACTCCAGGCTGTCACCCCGCAGATCATCTTTATCAGATTCAATTAAAACATTTTTATAAGCTTTTAACTTTTTATTTTCGGTATCAAGTTCAAATTTATCTGCTCTAACAGTAAAATCAGCTGATTTGAAAACAGGTGAACCTTCAAAAACTACCAGACCTGTTTGCTCAATAAAAGTAATTTCTTCTCCTTGAACAACATAATCTGCTGCAGATACTGAAAACGAAAGTAAAAAAAGAAAGGCAAAAACAAGCAGCAAAAATCCTCCAATTTGATTTAACTGACAATGTCTATAATTATTTTTCTGCAAGATTCTAACTCCTTTTCAAATCAGTTTTCTGCTCATCTAAAATAATATGAAAAAACCCGCCTTTCTGGCAGGTTAGATCTATTTTAAAACTATACCCCTAATTTCTTTTTCTTCAATCAGCTGGATATATAACTCTGAACCAGCAGGAATTGTCTCATCTTCACCTTCAACAAAATAACCAACAACTACTCCCGGCAAACCAAGAAGGGCCGTTCCCAGCACACTGGCACCAATAGCCAGTTTCTGTGATTCGTTCTCTTCCCGGGCCTCATCTTCAATTGCAACATCCAGTGAACTACCATCAATAGCAGTCAGTTGAGGAAAACCAATTTTAATGTCTCCATCCTGCCCCATTTTCCCGGCTTCTTTAATTTCTGTAACTTCCAGCTCTCCTGTAGTACCTGCAGGTATGATTAAAACATCCCCAATTTTAATATCTTCTACCACCTGATAGGGAACCTTCTTACCCCGGCTGGCAGTTTTAGAATCAATTTCTTCCAGCAATTCGATCCTGATTAGCTGATTCTCTCTACTTTTTACAAGCTGAATTGGCATTTCCCGCCCGCTGATTGTTAGCTGATAAAGCTTCTTAATCCTTTCTTTAAGTGGACCCTCAGTAACTTGACCACTTACCATCTTCTCTAAATTATTGATCCGTTCAAGCAGGTTAGATCTCCCGATTTCTCCACTTATTGCCCACTCAACTGTATTAAAGAGAAAAACAAGAGAAGGAGACTTTTCTGTTGTTTCAAAAAGATCAGAAATTATTTTTTCTGTTCTTTCGACAATGGATCCCGACTGCCTTTTTTGATATAAACTCTGTTCAACATCACTAACCCGTTCTAAAATCGGCTTATCCGATACGGAACCATATAAAAGCCTTTCCGCATCTGCCAGACCATCGAGTGGAATAATCCCCGCAGCCTGCAGCTGGGAATAAGGCAAAATAGGTGTCATAATAATTGAAAATACTAAAATCAGTACTGTAATTTTTTTTATATTTATTGACAAAATACTGCACCATCCTTAAAAGTTTATTTCGAAAGAAGCACTAATATTTCTTTCGCTATCATCCTTATTTTCATCATTTTCGATTAATTCATAACCAAGATTCAAACCATAATTTTCATCAAAAGTTACTCCCAGACCTAGATCCCAGGCTGTCTGAGATTTTAAAGTTGACTCCAGGTCCTCTGGGTTCAGCAATTTATAGGAAGCACTAAAAGTTGCCAGATTATTAAAATCGAGCTCAACACCAGTTATTCTCTGAGTCAGTTCGTCATTTAAATCAATCTGATAGCTGGCTCTAATTGTTCCCATTGGATCATTATACTGCAATCCAAAGACTGTAGTATCAGCATTTAAGTCATAATCATCATTAAATGTATTTAAATCATTATTTTCTATAAAATCAGCAGAAACTGTAAGCCGATCACTGGTTTGATAGGCAAGTCCCAGACTGCGCCGACTTTCATTTTCTTCTCTAAAAACTCTCTCAGAACTGGCAGGTGTTAATAGGTTTTCCTCACTGTTAATAGTAAGATTCGGATTAGCTTCCGAATCAACTGTGGAAGAATTTACACTCTGCACCTCCCACCATTCTCGGTTAGCAAGACTGTAACCTGCTCTAATCAATGCTCGCGAATTAATGGCATATTCAAGCTGCAGCTGGGTTTCACTAATGACTTCATCATCAATAATCTGCTGGCTATAATCCGTATTAAAATTAAGATCAGATAAAAGCTGCAAACCTGTATTCTGCTGGCTTCCATTACCAGTAAGATTAAAGCTGCTGTTATCTATTTCAATATCTTCGATGTTAGTTGTGCTTTCAAACTGAGAAGCAATACCAAGCAGTTCTTCCCTGGCAGAATCGGAAAACGACTTTTCCTGAGACAGGTCCAGACTTTTAAGATTTTCTGTTTCAGGATCAGTATTGGTCTGATCTGCTTCCTGAGCCGAAATATTTAAAGTAAAAATTAACAAAATAATGGCAGTAAATATCAATAATCTCTTCATCTTTCCCTGCCTCCTTTCTTTTATAATTACACACTTTAATTATAACAGATCTGGCCTGAATAATCCAGATAAGAAAACCTTTTATTTTCCAATTTATTATATTTGTCTATTTCGATATAGTATTATATAATCTAATTAATAAAAATATATTTGAGGTGGTCATATGTCAGCAGATATAGGTTTGATTGCAGCTCTTTCGGCAGGACTTTTATCTTTCTTTTCTCCCTGTATTTTACCATTAATACCGACCTACCTGTCTTATCTAGTCGGTGATTACGCAAAAGCGAAAGAAAAAAATAAGAATATTTCAATTGTAATCTCTTCTCTCAGTTTTATTGCTGGTTTTACTATTATATTTATTTTGCTGGGCTTATCAGCCACATTTTTAGGTAAATTTTTAATTAGAAACCAGAATATCCTGACAAACATTGGCGGCATTATTATTATTATTTTTGGTCTTCATTTAACAGGAATTCTTGAAATAAGCTATTTCTATCGAGAAAAGAAATTTGAGTTACCGGATTATCTGCAGGGAAATTTGCGTTCCTTTGTAATGGGATTAATCCTGGCTCTCGGTTGGACCCCCTGTATTGGACCTATTTTAAGTTCAATTCTGATTGCTGCCAGTACAAGGTCTAATATCATGGAAGGTGGCTTGTTACTTTTATTTTATTCAATTGGTTTATCAGTCCCATTTTTCTTATCAGCAATTTTTATGGATTATCTCTTGCCAAAGTTAAAGGCTTTTAATAAGTATCTGCCATTAGTAAACAGAATAACAGGAATATTACTAATTATTTTTGGATTTTTAATGATCAGTGGTTATCTGGAAGTTTTAAATAGAATGCTGCTTTAAATTTCAAAAGATACCTTATAACAAAAACTTTTAAGAACATTATCTTG
>QBLP01000133.1 GCA_003070825.1 Halanaerobium sp.
GCAATTATCACTGCAAAAATTAAAGCCAGTCCATTTCTATAAATTGTTATTTTTTTACCTAATTCTTTTAATTCAACTGGTATTGTCACAAAACCAACCATAGTTAGAGTTGTTATGAAAGCTGCTACCGGTGTATAAGATGCCCCTGCATCAATTAATGATCCCGATAAAGGTAAAGCAATTAAACTTGGAATCATCATTACTGCCCCAAATAATGCTGCTCCTCCAACCTGAATCAAAGAAAACTCTCCTCCCAAAAATTCTTTAATTAACTCTGGAGGTAAAAATGCAAAAATAATACCAATTACTGCCACCAAGGAAATAAGCTGAGGTGCCAGACCCAGACCTTTTGAAAGAGCAATTTTTAAAGCCTCTTTTGATTTTTCTCTGTTTTTTAAAATGAAAATATAATTAAAAGTAAAGCAGAAATATTGATAACTACTGCAACCATAATTCAACCCCCTGATATTTTATTTATCTTATTTTATCTTGTATAGATATTATAATCAAATGTTCAAAAAAATCAGTGATTCAAATCACAAAAGTTAAATTAAGTTTCTGCCTACTAATTACTACTTTAATATGATTTAATCATCAGTCAACCAGTGCCTACCTGAAGTTTTAATAGCGGCTGCGCCCAGAGGTGCTGTTACAACAATCGATAATACAGCCAGTGCTAAAATTAATTCTCCAGAAGCTACTCCCGCAGCCAGCGGAATTGCACCAATTGCTGCCTGAACTGTAGCTTTAGGTGTATAGGCAAGCACACAAAACCCTCGCTCTTTTAAATTAAGTTCTGTCCCCATCAGAGAAATTAAAACACCGACTGATCTGGCAGTAAGACCAACTGCAATGATGATTAAACCTAAAAGTCCTGATTCAAATGCAAGCTGAATATTAACCTCAGCTCCTATTAAAACAAATAACATTAGTTCTGCAAAAACCCAGATTTTATTGAATTTAGAAGAAAGTCTTTTCCCTAAAACTGAATAACGCTCCTGAATCACAAAGCCAATTACCATTATTCCAAGCAGAGTAGCAATCGGAATAATTCCTTCTAAAAAATGTTCCAGGGAGTTCATTAAAATACCAAAACTTAAAATTAAAAGTGCTTTTTTAGTATCGCGAATATGATATTTTTTAAAAATATAGATTAAAAATAAGGCAATTACTGTGCCTAAAATTATTCCTAAAAATATAGCTAAAGGTACATTTAATACCTGTCTATAAATATTAATCTGCTGCCCGCCATAAATACTTAAAAAAGCTGAAAATATAGTAATTGCAACCACATCATCAACCGAAGCACCTGTCAAAACAAGTGTTGGAACTCCTTTGGCTGCCCCCTTCCCCTGTTCGATTAAGGACAACATCTGAGGAACCACTACTGCTGGTGAAACTGCACCAATGATAAAAGCCAGAATTCCTGCTTCAATGAACTCAAAATTGAGCAGATAAACAGCAGCTGTTATTACTGCTGCACCTTCCATTAATCCAGGAATAAAGCTTAATCTAATTGCTGGCACTCCAACCTTTTTTAAAGTTTCTTTTTCAATCCCCAGTCCTGCTCTAATCAAGATTACAATTAAAGCAATCATTCTCAGATCTGAAGATATATTTAAAATATCCTGACTGATTAAATCAAATCCATAAGGCCCCAGTAAAATACCAATTAAAAGCATTCCCAGTAAAGTAGGAAGTTTTAAGCGATCAAAAAACCTTCCAAATAATAAAGCAAATAAAATTATTAATGCTAAACTTAAAGCCAAAGTAATCTCTCCTCAATTGTGAATTTTTTCGCTTGTACCCGGTACAAAACGGCCTTTTTGTACCGGGTACAAGCGAATAAGAAATAAAAAAAGGCTCCCATCCAGATAGGGAAATCCCTAACTAGATAGGAGCCATCAACTGTCATCATCTAACAGTGGTTAAAGGGGGTGCTCCATCCCCTTAATTCATTTCGTTTACAAAAATTTTATGTAGTTCTACATTTAGATCAAAACCAAGTTCTCTTAAACTATGATCAAATGCTTTTAAAGTTCGATAAAGTTTGTCTTCATAACAATTTTCTCCCATATGACCAATCCTAATTAATTTATCTTCGAATTCTCCCAGTGAGGCTGCAATCATTACATTATGACTTTCTGTCATCAGCTGATTTAATTCCTGATAGCTTATCCCTTCAGGAATTTCTATCGCTGTTACTGTGTCAGAATAACCATTTTCTGCATATAAACTTAGATTAGACTCTTTTATAGCACTTCTTACTGCACCGGCAATTTTACTGTGTCGCTGAAAAACTTCTTTATCTGCCAGCCATTTATTTAAAGCAGCATCCAGAGCATAAATATCACTAATTGCCTGAGTATAGGGAAAATATTTTTCTTCATACCAGTTCTGCCAGAGTTGAAGATTGGTATAATAACCTCTAACAGCTGTTTCACGGTTATTAACTGCTTCCCAAGCTGCATCACTAACGCTCATAAATGTAAGTCCTGGTGGTACCGATAAACACTTTTGAGAACCACCAAGTATAATATCAATCCCCCATTCATCAACTTCAATAGGTACACCACCAATTGCAGAAACAGAATCTACAACTGATAAAATATTATTTTCATTTAATAAATTAGTAATTTCTTCTGCATTATTTATTACCCCAGTAGGAGTTTCACAGTGAACAAAGGTAGCAAATTTAAAATCATTTTCTTCTGCCAGCTTTGCTTCTAATTTATCTATATCAATCTCTTGCTTATATGGGAATTCCCACCTTGTAACTTCTGCACCATAAAGATCAGCAAAATCTGCAAAACCTCTGCCAAAGATTCCATTATCCAGGACCAGAACCCTATCCCCTGGTTCAATTAAAGAAGCACAGGCAGATTCAAGACCTAAAATTCCCTCCCCACTCATAATAATCACATCATTTTTTGTCTTCAATACCTGCTGCAGTTTTGAGCTGACATCAAGGTAAAAATCAAAAAATTCAGGATCAAGATCTGGGTTGGTAATTTTGCGGCTCATTGCCCGTCTAACCTCTTCGCTGACCTCAGTTGGGCCGGGTGTCATTATTAATAAATCACTCACAAAAATCACTCCCACAATTTTACGGTCTAATATAGATTTTATAACTTTTTATAGGAGATTGTCAAGCTAATTGTTGAAAGAGACCGCACTTAATTTTGGGATTTAAAGTGATTATCGTTAAATAAACAGTACAACCTCTTTTTTTAACTATTAATTAATTTTTAGAATTTGAGCAGAATAAGCTTCTAATTTTAGTCTTAACTCTTTTGAATCAGATTGATATTTTTTTCCAGACAGTAAATCCACAGCCTGCACTTCATTTTTAAGCTTTAAATTTATCTCTTTTGCTGTTTGGGCTGCATTTAAAACTGTATATATTTTACCATTTTTATCTTCTCGTTTTACAATCACGATTTTTGGTTCATTATCTACAGCTTCAAATTGGACTCCTGCTGTTCGTAAAACCTTATTTTCTTTTCGTATTTTAGCTAATTTGCTGTAATATTGATAGAGCTCCTGATCAGGACTATTTCCATTTGGTCTTTCTTCCCAGAGCATTGTACGGCGTGTATCCGGGTCTGATGCGCCACTTAAGCCAACTTCAGTTCCGTAATAGACCATTGGAGCACCTGGATAGGTAAACTGGAGAGCTGCAGCCATTTTAAGCTTTTCTTTATTCCCCCCAGAGCTGTACAAAAATCTTTCTGTGTCATGACTGTCAATTAAATTCTGAAGACTGAAAACAGCCTGAGTTGGATAATCTAAATTTGGTTCATTAATTCTGTTAATAAAATCCTGAGCATCTATTCTTTCTTCAGCGATAAATGCAAGGACTGCCTCTCTAAAGCGGTAATTCATAACAGCATCAAATTCATCACCCTGCAGATACTGAGCAGCATTATTCCAAATTTCACCTGTTATATAAGCAGCTGGATTTATTTTTTTAACAAAATTTCTCCACTCCTGCCAGAATTCCGGGTGTCTGGCTTTAACATCATTTGCAACATCAAGTCTCCAGCCGTCAATTCCATCACTGGGATCACCATCACCATTAGGATCCATCCATTTTTCTGTAATTTTATAAATATAGCCTTTTACTTCGGAATTATCTAAATTCAGAACCGGATGATTTCCATAGCCTGCCCAGCCTTGATAATTTGGCTCTATGTTTTTGGTGCGCTGTTCATATAATGTGTTAACTGGATAATCTTCAATATAAAACCAGTCACTGTATTCTGAGTCGTTTCCGTTTTCCACCACATCCTTAAAGGCAAAAAACTCAAAGCCACTGTGGTTAAAAACAGCATCCAGTACAATTTTAATTCCATTTTGATGTGCATTTTTTATAAACTTCTCAAAATAAGCTTCAGAAGCTTCAAAGTCTCCTTTAATAGCCAGATTATCATCAATTTTTCCATAATCAGCTGTATTGTAACGGTGGTTTGCAGTTGCTTCGAAGACTGGATTAAAATAAATTGCATTAATGCCGAGCTCTTTTAAATAATCAAATTTCTGCTCAACTCCCTGCAGGTCACCACCATAGAAAACATGCCAGCCTGATTTAGGATGAATTGAGGGATCTAAATCAATAAAATCATCTGGGTTAAGCTGATGACTTTCACTCTCTTTAATTCCCTGATACCATTCTGGAACTATATTTTTATATCTTTTTTCGTTGCTTTTATAAGTTTCAATTAATTCTGGATCATTAGCTGGATTTCCATTATAAAATCTATCAGGGAAAATTTGATAAAAAACAGCATCCTGCACCCAGTTTGGAGTTTTAAAGCTCTCTACTTCAGAAGGATCATAGAAAAAATATTTTAAGTTATTAAACCCGCTGCCATTTTGATGATAAAGCAGCTCGGTATCAGCATCCTTAATTAAAAAAGTATACTCCAGAGCTTCATCCAAATTGTTGAACGAAACTGTCCAGTAATCAATTTTATTATCTGCACTGTAATGACTCATCTGTTTTTGGTTTCTCTCAGTACCAATTTTTGTCATTAAAGCTACAGTTTCTACATCATTTTTTCTGGTTTCCAGCCTAATCTCAACTTTATCCTCATTAAATTTATTTAAATGCACTCTATTTTCTGGATTATGTAAAATAAATTCTCCATTTATCTCACCATCACCAGTCTGAGCTTCTTCTAATTCCTTTTCTCCAATCTTAATAATTGAATTCTTTCCTCCGTGTCCATCAGCTGTTGTCAGCTCATTATTTGGATCATGAAACCAGTCTTCACCATTAATAACAAATTTGTACTGATGCTCACCTGGGCGCAGATTATATTCTAAAATATAATTACCCTCTGCATCCGGCCCATTCATCTTCTCAGCAGCTGGTTGCCAGTCATTAAATGAACCAGCAATATATACTGCATCAACTTCCCCCTCAAAGTCAACTTCTTCTGGATTAAAAGAGAATTTAACCTGTTCTGCAAGTACAGTTGTTGAAAAACTAAGCAGAAACATCAGAATAATCGTTAAAATTAAATTTTTAAATAAATACTTTCTAAATTTTTTATTCATATTGGCCCTCCTTATTTT
>QBLP01000134.1 GCA_003070825.1 Halanaerobium sp.
ATGTTACAATAATACTGTTATGTATAAATTTTAAACAGACAACTATCTAAAATAATTATTAAATTAAAAGTAAGGAGAGTTCAAATGGAAAAGGTTAAACTAGATTTGGAAAAATACGCAGCACTTTCTAGGCAGGCAGCAGCAGAAGGCTGTGTGCTACTTAGAAATGAAGATCAGGCACTTCCAATTAAAAAGGGAGAGAAAGTGTCTGTTTTTGGTAGAATTCAATTTGACTATTACAAGAGTGGTACTGGTTCTGGGGGACTGGTTAATACTGAATATGTAGTAGGTATTTTAGATGCTTTGAAGGCAAATGATGAGCTTGCTCTTAACCAGGAACTGATGGCTACATATGAAGAATGGCTTGAAGATAATCCTTTTGATCACGGTGAAGGCTGGGCCCAGGAACCCTGGTCTCAAAAAGAGATGCCAATCAGTGCGGAATTAGCTCAGAAGTCAGCAAAAGAATCTGATCTCGCAGTAATTATTCTGGGCCGGACTGCAGGAGAAGATAGAGATAACTCCGCCACTAAGGGAAGTTATCTACTGACAGAGGCGGAAGAAGAGATGCTGGCAGAGGTAACTAAAGCCTTTGATCGAGTTGCAGTAGTCTTAAATGTAGGTAATATAATTGACATGAAATGGGTTGAAAAATATCAGCCTGAGGCAGTGCTTTATGCCTGGCATGGAGGTATGGAAGGTGGAAATGGAACTGTAGATGTACTGACTGGAAAAGTAAATCCTTCTGGAAAGCTCAGTGACACCATTGCTTATGAGCTTTCAGATTACCCTTCCATGGATGATTTTGGCAATAAAGACACTTTAATTTACAAAGAAGATATTTATGTAGGTTACAGATATTTTGAAACAGCAGCCAAAGACAGAGTGATCTACCCCTTTGGCTATGGACTGTCCTACACAGAATTTGATCAGAATATTCTTTCCTTCGAAGAAGGTGAAGATTCTCTTAGAGTAGAGGTTGAAGTGAGAAACACAGGCGATCAAGCCGGAAAAGAAGTAGTCCAGGTCTATGCCGCTAAACCTTTAGGTAAACTGGGGAAAGCAGCTAGAACTTTAGAAGCCTTTGCTAAAACCAATTTACTGGAGCCGGGTCAAAGTCAGAAACTAAGCTTGAGCTTTCCTAAAAAGCAGCTGGCCTCCTATGATGACAGCGGCATAACAGGTCACAAATCTTCCTATGTTTTAGAAGCAGGTCAGTATAAAATTTATGCGGGCAGTGATTTACGGAAAGCTGAACTGGCCGGCAGTTTTGAAATTAAAACTCTGCAGGTTATAGAAGAACTTGAGGAAGCATGTGCACCGGTAGAATCTTTTGAACGCTTAAAAGTTGATGCCGATGGGACAATGGCTAAAGAAGAAGTACCTCAGAGAACTATAGATCTGGAGGCTCGAATAGTTGCTGATCGTCCTCAGGAAATTTCATATACAGGTGATCAGGGAATTAAACTCAAAGATGTTTATCAGAACAGGGCTTCCCTAGAAGATTTTATCGCACAGCTGAGTGATGAGGATCTGGCCTGTCTGATGCGGGGTGAAGGAATGAGTTCTCCGAGAGTAACTCCCGGAACTGCTGCAGCTTTTGGTGGTGTGAGTGAAAATCTTGTTGACTTTGGAATTCCTGCTGCCGCTGCTGCTGATGGACCCTCTGGAATTAGAATGGACTGCGGTACAACTGCTTTCAGTCTGCCAAACGGAACATCTTTAGCCTGTACTTTCAATTTAGATTTAGTAGAGACGCTATTTGACCTGATGGGACAGGAGCTACTGGCAAATCAAATTGAAACTATCCTGGGACCGGGAATGAATATTCATCGAACACCTTTAAACGGACGGAACTTTGAATACTTTTCCGAAGACCCACTGCTGACCGGTAAAATGGCTGCAGTACAGCTTAAAGCAATGAATAAATACAAGGTTACCGGAACCGTAAAACATTATGTCGCCAATAATCAGGAATCTCACCGACATGATGTAAATGCAGTTGTCTCCGAAAGAGCCTTAAGAGAAATTTATCTAAGAGGCTTTGAAATTGCAGTCAAAGAGGGGGAAGCAGCTTCCATTATGTCTACTTATGGTGGCTTAAATGGAATCTGGACAGCCGGAAACTATGATCTCCTAACTACAATTTTAAGAGACGAATGGGGCTTTGATGGGATTGTAATGACTGACTGGTGGGCCAGAATCAATGAAGAAGGCGAAAAAGCCAGAAAAGGAAATACCATTCCGATGGTAAGAGCCCAGAATGACTTATATATGGTTAGTGAAAATCCTGAAGAAAATAGTGCTGAGGATAATACCTTAGAAGGCCTGAAAGAAGGAAGAATCACCAGAGGGGAGCTGCAGCGTAATGCAGCAAATATCCTGAACTTTATAATGGATTCAGCTGTGATGGAAAGACATCTTAGCGGTCCAGGTGAAGCATCAGCTGCAGCAGAGAGTGATGATGAGCCAGGAAATGTAATGGAATATTATGATCTGACTGAGGTAGAAGCTATTGATCTTTCTGATGTAGATACTGCCAAAGGAGAATCAGTGGTCTTTGGTATAATTAGAGATAAGAAGGGGATTTATAAGCTGAAGCTTGAAATGAAAGCCAGTGGAGGAGAACATGCTCAGATTCCTGTCTCCTTATTCCTAAATAACAAATTAGATTCGACCATTACTTTAAATGGTACTGGAGAATGGAAGACAGTAGAAAAAGAGATAAATCTCTGGAGTAAAAACAATTACCTCAAACTTTATTTTGCTCAGAGCGGAATGAAACTTGGAAAAATGACTGTTGAATTTGAAAAAGAAGTTGAGTCAGAGTAAGTTTAAAGTTAAAATGTTAAAACAATATATAGTATAAAAAACAAAGGCACCTGCTAAAAACAGGTGCCTTTATAAATTTAAAAGAATATATTAATTTTGCAAAACACCAGTTTGCGACATAGTGCTGTCATACCCCTGTGTTATTCTTTAAATAGAACAGCAAAGATAAGAAAATCAATGAGATATAGATTTTAATTAATTATTAAAAAGTGAATAATAATTCAAGGGGGCTTCAAAATGAAGAGTAACAATTTGGCGAAAAAAACTCAATCCTGGGCCAACAAAATAAAAAGCTATCAAAAAAAGGCACCGAATCTTTTTAATGAAGATGTTGAAAAGTCAGCTTCAGAATTTAGGATAGATCACTATTTTGATATTCTTGACAGAGTTGAGCTTGAAAAAGGCTGACTGGTAGATTATCTTTATATTCAGCAGGGAATTGGAGGTGGGCCTGAAATAATTGCCTACCCCGAGGCTAAAAAAGAAGACTATATAAAAATAATAAATAAAATAAACGATAATGAGCTGGATTACAATTCAGGAGACAGTGACTCAGAAAATATTATTCATACTTTTTTAAACTATGATGATGTAGATAATTATTTAGATCATGTTAAGCTTGATGGAAGTGAAGAATCATATCTTCAATTTGTAATTTTAGCCGCCCTAGGCTCTCAGTTTTCACTTTTCTGGCATGCTCTCTATAATGACAAGGAATTTGTCTGCACCTCAGAAAAAGCTGAAAAAATTATTAAAAGAATAAATAGAAGTAAGCAGGAAATGAGTTTTATGGAAGACGACATATTTGCTGAGCAGTTAGAAAATATTAAATTTGATCCCCAAATAACTATCAAAGAAGATAAAGTGCTTGTCAGGCTGGTCTTTTTTACAAAATGGGGAGGTTTTATAGAAGCAAAATATCAAGTTCAAAAAGACTTTCCTCATAAAATTATAGAAAGAGAAACTGAGACTTTGATTGACTATAATTGCGGTTATGTTTATTGATAAGCAGAATTTTCATATTTACCTTTAAAAACCTTTATTCAGATCAAATCTCAGTCTTGCGATTTAAATTAATGATATGGAAGTATTCAAAAAAAGGATATTTAACCTCTGGGAGAGAAATTAATAAATAAGACACTGTCTGATTTAAAAAGTTCATTTATATAAATGGAGGAGATATTGATGGATAAAAAGCAGGTTGACCTAATCAAAAATGGTAAAGGCTTTATCGCAGCGATGGATCAGAGTGGTGGCAGTACTCCAGGGGCTTTAGCAGGTTATGGCATTAAAAAGGATGAATACCAAACAGAAGCGGAAATGTTTGAGCTGGTTCATGCTATGAGGACCAGAGTTATTACAAGCCCGGCTTTTAGTTCAGAGCATATCTTAGGAGCAATCTTATTTAAACACACCATGAACAACAAGATGGAGGGTAAATACACAGCTGATTATCTCTGGCAGGAAAAAGGAATTCTGCCGATACTTAAAGTGGATCAGGGTAAAGAAGAGAAGAAAAATGGAGTTCAGCTGATGAAGCCGATGACTGAGCTTGATGATTTACTCAAAGAAGCCGCCGATTATAATATATTTGGAACTAAAATGAGATCTGTGATCCACAGTGCCAACCCCAGAGGAATCAAAGAAATTGTTGCTCAGCAGTTTGAGTACGGCAAAAAAATATATGATGCAGGATTTATACCAATTTTAGAACCTGAAGTAAATATCAAAAGTGAGGATAAGCTTGAATCTGAGAAAATTTTAAAAGCAGAAATCTTAAGTCTGCTTGCTAAATTAGATGATGAGCAGTTTATATTCAAACTTTCAATTCCAGAGCAGCCGAATTTCTATCAAGAAATTATTGAACATCCAAATGTAGTCCGTTTAGTAGCTTTATCAGGAGGTTACAGTCAAAAAGAGGCAGTAAACAGGCTTTCTAAAAATAATAATATGATCGCCAGTTTTTCCCGGGCTCTGCTTCAGGATCTTAAGGTTGATCAGTCTGAAGAAGAATTCAATAGAATTCTTAAAGATGCGGTAGTTAAAATTTATCAGGCCTCAATAACTTAGTCATTAAAAAAACGCCGGGAAACCGGCGTCTTGACTTTTTAAAATTTATTTAGCTCAGCGTGTATATTCACCTTTTAAAACAGCTTTCTGCAGTACATGACCTTCCATTGCCTTAAGCAGAGTTTCTTTGTCAGCTCCAGCCTTTAAATCAAGCTGATCATCAAGAGCATAGAGATAAAATCTGTAGGTGTGAACACCACTGGGAGGAGCTGGTCCCAGATATCCTAATTTGTTGAAGTCATTTTTACCCTGTAAGGCTCCCACGAGTTCTTTAACTTTTTCTTTTTTGGCAATATTTTTTGGAATTTCACTGATATCTGCTGGTATATTCCAGATCAGCCAGTGAGTAAAAGTACCATTGGGAGCATCCGGATCATCGACAATAACAGCCAGAGTTTCAGCTTCTTTTGGCACATTTTCAATAATTAGTGGAGGAGAGATATCCCTGCCGTCAGCTGTATATTCTTCTGGAATATAACCACCATCTTCAAAAGCAGATTTAATAACTAAATCTTTTTTCACAGCTAAAACCTCCCTTCTTAATCTCAAAAATTAATTGACTCTTTTAAACTTTTATCATCATCAAATTTAAGAACTTTTGCTTTGATTTTATAATAACAGAAAGTATTCAGAAAATAAAGTTAATTTTAGACTCAGCTGAAAC
>QBLP01000135.1 GCA_003070825.1 Halanaerobium sp.
CCTCTTTTAATCTGTGCATCATAAAGATCATGTAAAAACATATTCATCTTAGCAATAGACCAGGTATTTAAGTTTCTTTCCTGACCAAAAAGAGAAATGTTCTCCATTCTATCCTGATCTTCTTTTCTAATATGTTCAGCAGAATAAATAAGCATCCCGCCAGAGCCGCAAGCTGGATCATAGACACGGTCCCCAGACTCAGGATCTAAAATTCTTACTAAAAGCTGAACCACCTCACGAGGGGTATAGAACTCTCCACCTTTTTTACCGGCATCATCAGCAAACTGTCTGATTAAGTACTCATAAGCTCTACCCAGAAGATCAGCATCCTCTAAGTTTTCATTACCTAATTTTAAATCAGTATAATGCTGGATTAACTTTTCTAACACACTGTCAGGTAGTCTATCCTTGTCATTAAAATCAACAGTTGTCAGCACTCCTTCTAAAACAGAGTTTTCCTGTTCTAAAACTACAAAAGCTTTATTGATAGCTGCCCCGATATCCTCAGTCTGTTCTTTAATTGCAGACCAGCGAGCTCTTTCAGGAATAAATACCTTTGACTCAGTGTAAAAGTCTGGATCATCAACTACTTCTTCACCGTATTCTTCAATAATGTGCTCTCTGTTCTCCATAAATACATCATTCATTCTTTTTAGAAATAATAGTCCAAATATGTAGTTCTTATAATCTGCGGAATCAATGCTACCTCTTAAAATATTAGCTGATTCCCAGAGATGTGATTCTAATTCTTCTAATGTTAACTTCGACATTTACAATTCCTCCTAGAATAGTTAAGTTCTCACTTATTAATATATTATAAAGTTTAATTAATGCTTTCATAAGCTTCTACCTGATTTTCATATTCATACTTGACCATTTCATAGTCAAGACCCCATTTTTCTTTTGCAGCAGCCATGATTTCGGGATGTTCATCTTGAGATTGAACCCAGTTATAGGCAGCTACCTGGTTTTCATATTCGTACTTAATCATTTCATAATCGGTGTCCCATTTTTCTTTAGCCAGTTTCAATAAGTCAAGATGATCCTCTACTTTTATAAGCCAGTTATAGGCTGCAGTCTGGTTATCAATCTGGTATTTAACCATTTCAAAATCATCTTCCCAGTCTTCTGTTGCCTGCTCCTTTATAACCTCTTGAGCAGCTGCAGAATCAAGAAATAGATCTTCTGGTCCAGCAGCCTGAATTGAAAAAGTAAAGACCAACACAAATATTAAAGCAAGACTTAATCCCAGTTTTCTTCTCATTATTTTTCATCCCCTTTAATTTATTGTAGCTCACTACTCTGACACCGTATTGTCACCAGCAAGAAAATATTTTACCTATTACTATTTATACTTCAATAAATTCTTTAATTTTCCTTTATTGCTGCAGCAGTTATTATTGTCGTAAATTGTAGAAAAAGAGCGGTATAACCAACTATTTTCACTTTATTCTCCACATATATCAGCACACTGGAATAGCCACTCCTAAAGGGTCTCAGAAAGTCATATGCGCTTATTTTTACCTTATCTGGCTATTTGTATGTTAACAGATGAACGCCCTCAAAACAAGCATTTAAAGCCATATAGACTGGATTAAAATATAAGCAGTCTCCATCAGATTTACCTTTATTCATAATGAAGACTGCATGATTATTTTTGAAGATTAGTCGCTCCAGTGATCTTATTAAATTATAGTTTTGAACCAGAAAAGATTTCTGAAAGCTTCAACCATTTCTTAGTCTACTTTTCTGGAATCACAATCTTCTGATTAACTCTGATCATTGTATCAATCTCATTGACCTTTTTAATGGCTGCTACCATCAGCCGCGGGTCAAGGTCAGAGTTAATCGCTTCTGCTATCTCCCAGAGGGTATCACCTCGCTTTACCACATAAACCTCATTCCAGCTATAACTATCAATAATATCATCTGGACCTGTCTGAGCTAAAATTGCAGCTGTCAGAAACATTATAGCCATCAATACAGAAGCTGCGGTTAGTTTATTCATGAAATCTCCTTCCTTTCCTGAGCACTTAACCTGCTAAATGTATTTAAGATAGATTTCAACTGCTCAAACTGATCTTTACTCAAGCTGTTGATCGATATCTTTTTGCTGCTGTCTATACCCTTTTCTTTTTTTACATGTCTTAGATAATTATAGAGGTCCTCTTTCAGCTTGGGATCATCACCAACTATCTCTTTAATAGCAAGTTCTCTTTCAGTTAGAGAGTTAACTTGATCGTTTTTTAAAGTTTCATCTTTCTGAGTTTTACCTTCATTTTTCTTGCCCTGTACCTGGCTAAATGGAATCTCATCAAAGTTATAATCACTCTGCTGCTGTACAGCCATTTCTTCTCTGGAAACAAGACCAGAGACACTGAAAGCTCGCTTTAAAGCCATTGATTCAGCTACTTTAAGAATCATAGCTGAAGGATACTGCTTCCAGACCTTAGTATCTGACCTGTATTC
The DNA here is from genome assembly GCA_003070825.1 of Halanaerobium sp. Classification (GTDB taxonomy): domain Bacteria; phylum Bacillota; class Halanaerobiia; order Halanaerobiales; family Halanaerobiaceae; genus Halanaerobium. The sequence continues at coordinate 2,470 of QBLP01000135.1, forward strand.
TTCAAAGGGAGCAAAGACATAAACGGGATAGCTTCTGTCCTTTCTATAAACCAAAGCGTAACTACCGACAATCTGTCGGCGGTTGGTCCCATATTGATGATTAATTCCAGTTTCTTTTCGTCTAAACTTATCATTTTCTCTAACTACATCTGAAACCAGTCCATCATACTGGGGATGCCTATCAGCTATCTTTAGATAACCATCCCTGGAAGTCATAATTGTTGGCTTACCATCCTTCTTCCAGAAGAATATCTCTTTATTGAAAGGATCAAGTCCATATTTTTTAGCCAGATAGATTAACATCTTAAACTCATCACTACTTGCATCTACGGCAACAGTTCGTCTCAGGGTTTCTAACTCCTCTTCAGTAAAAGTAATCAGTTCTTTTTTCTTTCTATTAATATCAACAACTTTACTCTTTGCACTCATTTTTTATTCCTCCTCTTAATTTAAGGAGACCCAGATTTAATCCAGGCCTCCAATTATATTTAGTCTTCTTCTGGTCTTTGAGCTTCTTCATCACTTAGATCATGGTCACAGTGGGGGCAGTTCCATTCACCCTTTTTACAGGAGCTGTAGGACTTCCTTCCACACTCAGGACAGTGCTTTACATACATCTTATTCACCTCCTTTCTCTGCTTTTTAGACATAAAAAAAGCCCGGCGCCGGCCAGGTTAATTAAATATTATTAACTTTTGCTGATTCAGTCTTTCATCAGATTCTCTTCCTGCATACTGATAAAGTTATCTCTGCTGCCGATAATAATATGGTCCACTACATTGATCCCCATTATCTTACCGGCCTTCTGCAGCTTTTTAGTAATTGAGATATCATCACTGCTTGCATCCGCCACACCTGAAGGATGATTGTGAGCTAAAACTATACCCGCTGCATTCTGCAGTATTGCCCGTTTAAAGACCTCTCTGGGAGTAACTAGACTTGAAGTCAATGTACCTGTAGAAACCTCAAATACCCCTGTTACCTTGTTCTTAACATCAATGGTAGCGATAGCAAAGACTTCTTCTGCTCTCCTGTCAAGTTCAACCACTTCTACAAAGAGATCTCTTGCCTGAAACGGGTTCCTCACATACTTATCAATGTCATACCTTCCACCTGACTCCTTAACAATTCTTAGACTAAACTTCTGAATATTTACCATTATTCTCATCTCCTTTATGTTTTAGTATTTATTTAAAAGGGCATCTTAAATTCCTGATCCTCACTACTTAAAGCTGCAGCTCTTTTCTTCTTTTTCTGCAGTAGTCTGGCTGCTCTCTCCAGATCATCTTCATCCATTGGCTCAGCATAAGGTCCTAAAGCTCTCTTTACTCTCCATTCATCACTCGGCACACCATTAACCGGCATAATTTTCACCTCCAAATAAAAAAAGAGACCATCAGCTCTCACTGACAGTCCCCTGAGTTTAATCCTAAGCATTATTCCAACCTTCCATGAATGCATCTTTCAGTCCTGAGAAAACACTCTCTGATTTAAGTCTGGTAGAATTGGCAGCGATAACCGACTTCTCTATTGCCTTCAGGGCAGCTCTATCGACCTTTGATGCAGCCACCCCAGTGACTTTAGCAACATTCCTAGTTCCAGTAGATGCAAGTCCAGCTGCCTTTTTAACGCCATTCTCAGCTGTCTGAGCAAGCTTCTTAAAGGCATTGTCACCACTCTTAGAAGCAATAATCTTCTCAGCATATTTGAGCTCATCTTTTCTCTTAAGCCCCAGCTCATCCAGCTTATTTAGGACCAGCTCCTGCATTACATCATTCTCTGCCATCATTGCTCTAACCAGCATTTCTCTTAGTCTTAAAACAGTCTCAACATTGTTTTCATTTTTAAACATAATTATTACCTCCGTATTTTAGTTTTATTTTGACTTTCAACTTAAACAGCATTTACTCAGATATCAGATAAAGATCAAAGAGAATAAAGAACAAAGCCAGCAGAATATTTCCACTGAACAAACTCTGCCAGGCTAAAGCACCAAGTAATAAGATAACAAGTGTCTTAGAAGCCATCTGATTCACCTCCCTTTCCTTATTTTGGACTAAGACCACTCCCTTATCTACTCTCACCTCCTTAAATTTAGACATAAAAAAAGAGCTGCCTGAACAGCCTCAGTTAAGAGACTGTCCAGATAGCTCAATGTCTTTAAGTATTCAGTTATGCTCTAGGGGGTGGGGCGTCGAACGTCGATCTGAAATTCATAATTAAGACGTGGTCCCGCTAGAAATTTTGTTCAATTTTTGAGATTGCTAATAGAAAAATAAGCCATTAAAAATGCTAGATATTTTCAAAAACAAGGTACAAATTGCTATATCTGTTTAAGGAGTTATTTCCCTGCTTAATAAACTCCCAAGTTTCTTCATATTCACCTTCGACAGCAAAACTATCCTTTCTAATAAAATCTAAAAACTCTAATTCCCTTTCAAAATAGCTATCACTAAATTCTTCAGCTTTATCTACTTTTTGATTATCATCAACATTTGCATCATTGTGAAGTACATGCTCTAAATTACAGGATAAGTAGTAAGCGTTATATGGAATACCATTTATTTTAGAATGCCTACTCAGTCTATCCATGATGCTACTTTTTTTATCATTTCTTTTCTTTGTGTTTTCAGGATGTCTGGTACATAACTTATCAACATAATAGTAATTCTTATCCCTATCATGTTTTTCGATCAAATCTTCACTGATATATGCTCCGTCAGTATCCAATAAATGAATAATTTCTAAAATATCCCCTTTATTATAATGTTCTTTGTCCAAAAAAGATAATACTTCTTCATTTATTACTTCTATCACATTACGAGAATCAACTCCATTCCTGGTAGTTATATCTCCACGAGCAATTTGAAATTCAATCTCTTTATCCTCAAATATCTCAGAAAAAATAAGACCAAAAGATATTTCCTCCGTTATACCTTCTACTAAGAATAGAATTAATTTTCTAGTCATCAGCATCAACTCTACCAGCAGCCCTAAAAGCTCTGGCTATTTTGTATTCATTTGTTCTCTCATAAACTTCCTCGTCCTGTCCACCTAACTTAATTCCACGATAATA
>QBLP01000136.1 GCA_003070825.1 Halanaerobium sp.
ATAAATATGATCCATCTCACTAGAAAAAATAAAAGATGTTTCATCCTTCTTCGCAAGCTCCTTAGCCACTTTAAGATCCACTTTAGCATCTTTATTGTTTTTAGCGAGCAAATTATAATTCTTCTGAGGACTTAACAACTGCTCCTTCTCATCAAGGTTATGAGTTATTATCCCTCTCTTATATGTCCAGCCATCTTCTTCAAGCTTTTTATATGATAGATCTTCCTTGATAATAACTGGCGCAGCATTCTCTCTTCTCTCAATTACCATTTCATAAAATAGTTGATACTTATTTTCTCCTAAAGTCATAGAAAAAACAGCATTAATAGCAGCTTCTTTCTCACCCTGATATATATAATCTTTAATATCTCCAGGCAAAGATTCTCCAAGCAAGACCAGTTTCAGTATCCATAGAGCTTCAATAAGAGCAGTTTTACCAGAACCATTCTGGCCGTATATTCCCAGCACATCTGATGTTTTAGAAAAAAAGTCTTCGCTTTTATAACTGTTAAAATCAATCTGACCCTGCCTAACATTCTTGAAATTTTTCAGTTGTACCTGCTGCAGACGCAGCATTCTCTCCTTCATTTGATCACCTCCATTGATTAAATTATACAACTATTAGTGATAAAAAGCAATATTTTCAGCAAAATCGGTATAAAAAATATCATATTCGTTAAAAAGTTTAGATTATAGTCAAAAAAATAGTCTATCAGCTGATTCTCATAATAGTTGTTCAGACTAAACCTATATTAAATTTTACGATGTTAAACAAGGTGTACTCATTTCGATTACACCTTACATTATAATAATTTATAGTTAAGCTAAACATGTAAACTGTTCAATCCGTTAAAGTTATCCGCACTTATAGATATGTGCGGAGGTTTTTAACACTCATCAACTTCACCAATCAAATAGTTCAACAAAAAATACCCTGTAACTATTAGTCTACAGGGAAAAATATACATTGTTTAGTTTTGACTTATTAAAGGAATTACTTCTTTATTTCCTTTTTTTCTTCTTTCTTCTCAGGTTTTTTCTTAGCTACTTTTTTCTTATCTTTCATTTTCAACACCTCCCTGATATTTCAACTTACTACTTGAGCCTAAATTTATTATATTACATAAAACTCGAAATAATATCTAATTATTAAGTCCCCCTGAAGAAAATATTATACAAAATAAAACCCCCAGAAAAGCTCCATCAATAACTGAACAAAATGAAGGTTTCTCTGAGGGTGAATAATCGCACCCAAATTTATAGTTCAATAATAAAATGCATTGTTTCTGAAAAATCCAGTAAGTTTAATTTTTATAAACTACATCTAAAGATAAAAATATTAATCCTCTAAAACGTGATTCAAACCCTGTCCAAACAAACATAAAACATGATTATCATCCAGAGAGTAATAAACAGACCTACCTTCCTTTCGATATTTAACTAGGTTATTGTTCCTAAGAACTCTTAATTGATGAGATATTGCAGAAGAACTCATTTCCAGTATTTCAGACAAATCACAAACACATAACTCCCTATCTTTTAAAGCATATAAAATATTTATCCGTGTTGGATCTCCTATGGTCTTAAATAGTTCTGAAAGCTGATAAACAATATTTTTTTGAAGTTTACGGTCTTTCATTAAATTTACAACCTGCTCATCCGGGTCAAACACTTCACACATATCACAAAAATTTTTGTCTTTTGCCATTAAATCATCTCCCCCAAATCAAAACTAGCACCTTATATTTATTTTAACATAGATTAATTTCTAATAGAAGGCATTTACTTTAATCTAAATTATACAGCAGCAATTATTGGGGTTAAACTTTATATCCTGAAGCAACAAAGACACCGCCATTTTTAAAACTGTGATTTAAATTAAAATCTTTCACTTCTTTTCTGCTTTTTAAATACTCCCAGGTTGGTCTAGTAACATCAGCATTACCAATTAAGTCTATAAAACGGCCCCATAAATTGAGTTCTTCCATATACCAATCCATAATAACAATTTTACCGCCAACCCTTACAAGCGAAAGACTTTTATCAATAACTTTTTGCCATTCAGGCATAGCTGATAAACCCAATTCGAGATAGATAGCATCAATATTTAATTCTTCTTCTGAAATAGATGCAATATCAGATTTATTAAATCTAGCAGCATCTTCATGTAAAGTTATTATATTATTCCAACCTTTTTTTCTAATTTTTTTCTGGCTTTTGTCAACATTCCTTCAGAATAATCAATACCAATTATTAAACCATTACTTTTCAACTGATTTTTAAGATATTTAAAACTTTGTCCAGTTCCACAGGGTAAAACTATTATATTACTGTTTTTTTTAAAATCCAGTTTTTCAATAGCAAATTTTCGCGGCTTGTGATAATACCAGTCAGGTGCTAGTAGATCATATAGATAAGAAAAGATATCATAATATTTCATTATAATCCCCCCACAGCCTTATAAATGATTTCCCCCTGAAGATTTTATCCAAACATATTTCTGATGAAATTATTTTTAAGCTTCAGAGGGATTTTTTACTTGCTTAATTAAACATTACGGCTAATTCTCACAGCATTAAAGACAGCAATTAATGCCACACCTACATCGGCAAAGACTGCTCCCCACATGGTTGCTAAACCCACAGCACCCATTATAAGTACTATACCTTTTACACCTAAGGCCAGAATAATGTTCTGCCAGACAATTTTTCTTGTTCTCCGGGCAGTATTAATAGCAGTAATTAATTTTGAAGGCTCATCTGTCATTAAGACAACATCTGCCGCCTCAATAGCTGCATCTGAACCAAGTCCTCCCATAGCAACACCTATATCAGAGCGAGCCAGAACAGGTGCATCATTGATTCCATCTCCTACAAAGATAAGTTTATCATTTTCTTTCTGTCTGCCAAGTAATTCTTCAATTTCATCTACCTTCTGATCCGGTAGAAGTTCAGAATAATAATTATCTAAGCCAAGCCGCTGGGCTACTCTCCCGGCAACTGCCTCCCGATCACCAGTTAACATAGTTAACTGTTTAATACCTAATTCTTTTAAACCCTTAATTGCCTTTATCGAATCCTCTTTTAATTCATCCGTAATTGTTATATAACCTGCGTATTTATTTTCAATCGCTAGATAAACAATTGTTCCATCTGCATCAACTTCCTGATATTCAATGTTATTTTTATTCATTAATTTGATATTACCTGCCAGAATTTCTTTGTCATCAACCACAGCTTTAATCCCGTGTCCAGAAATTTCCTGATAATCTTTTATTCTTTGATTATCAATTTTCTGGTCAAACGCTTCGACAATGGACTTTGCTATCGGGTGGGTGGAATGACTTTCAGCATAAGCAGCCATAGTTAAAATCTGCTCATTATTAAAGCCATTATATGATTCCACCTTACTAACAGCAAATTCTCCTTTAGTTAAAGTTCCAGTTTTATCAAATACTATTTGACTAACATTGTTCAGTGCTTCCAGATAATTACCACCTTTAACCAGAACGCCCTGTCGCGATGCTCGACCTATTCCTCCAAAAAATCCTAACGGAATGGATACTACAAGTGCACAGGGACAGGAAATAACTAAAAAGATAAGAGCTCGATAAAACCAGTCTGCAAAGGCTGCTCCCTGTAAAAATAGTGGCGGTAAGACCGCAATAGCCAGAGCCGAATAGACTACAACCGGTGTATAATAACGGGCAAATTTAGTAATAAACTTCTCAGTTGGTGCTTTTTTTTCACTGGCATTTTCCACAAGTTCCAAAATCTTAGATACTGTTGACTGACCATATTCTTTTGTCACTTCTACTGTTAATAAACCATCTTTGTTAATTGTTCCACTCAAAATTTCATCACCAGTTTCAACTTTACGCGGAACAGATTCCCCGGTAAGTGCTGAAGTATCCACCATAGAACTTCCTTCAAGCACTTCTCCATCAAGTGGTACTTTTTCACCAGGTTTTATAATTATTATATCACCTATTTGAACATCTTCAGGGTCAACCTCTTTTGTTGTATCTTCAAGTTTTAAATTAGCATAATCAGGTCTTATATCCATTAATTTTTTAATTGAGCGTCTGGAACGGTCAACTGCTCTTTCCTGAAAAATCTCACCAACCATGTAGAAAAGCATTACTGCTACACCTTCAGGAAACTCCTGAATAGAAAAAGCTCCAATTGTTGCTATACTCATTAAGAAGTTCTCATCAAAGACCTGGCCTCGCTTTATATTTTTGAAAGCTGCCATTAATACTGGTCCACCGATAAGCAGGTAACTGGAACCAAAAAGTAGCCATTCCAGATATATTGATAAACTTCCCAATTCTACTTCCAAAAATGGTAGTTCGAATAGTATTATTGCCAGAGCAAAAATTATTGTTCCCGGCCAGAATCGTTTTTTAAGATAAGAATTTTCATCGTCAACCCCATGGTCGTGACTCTCTTCGTGATCATTTACACGACCTTCCTCGTGATTATGTTCATGGACATGGTTGTGATCAGACTTTTGATTAGCTCTTTTTCGTCTATTTCTAGACTCCTTAACAGTTAAGCCAGGTTCTATTCTATCTGCAATTTCTTGCAATTCATTTTCAAATGAATTATCAGCACCCTCTCCTTCAACAGTAATCGTGCTGGTAGCAAAATTCAAACTCACCTTTTCTATATCCTCTAAATTATTAACTTCTTTCTCAATCTTACCTGCACAATTAGTACAGGTCAAACCTTCTAGTTCAAATTTCTTTTTCTTATTTTCTGCTTTTTCTGGCATAATAATCCTCCCTAGTTATAATTTAATATATGATTAATTGAATAATTGTTCATATATAGTATACAATTAAATTCGATTTTTGTCAACAATGATTGAGCAATTATTCATATATTGTTTAAATAAAAAAATTTACCCTTAGGTAAATCTTTTAAATATATGATAAAGGATCAACTGGTCTTCCATTAACCTGAACCTCAAAATGCACATTTGGTCCTGTTGTATTACCGGTATTACCGGATTTTGCTATTAAATCACCTTTTGAAACTCTATCTCCAGTATTGACTATCAACTTAGAATTGTGTGCATAAAGTGTTCTCATTCCTTTTTGGTGTTCAATAATAATAGTTTTACCATAACCTCTAGCCCAACCACTATATACAACTCTACCTTCACCTGATGCTTTCACTTTCGAACCTGAAGGAACTGCATAATCAATACCTTCATGCATTCTTCCCCATCTCCTACCAAAATAAGACGAGATTCTTGCATATACTGGTTTAGTAAATACTTTTTCAAGGCGATCACGATAACCAAATTCAGGTTTTGCTCCAGGTAAGATTAATGTATCACCAGGTTGAACCCTATTTGGATTATTAATTAAATTACTGGCAATAATTTTGTTTAAACTTATATTAAACTTATCAGTAATAGATGAAAGATTCTCCCCCGGACTTATTTTATATAAGATCCCTTTTACTGGAAGAACCTTTGTCGTTTGACCGGGTTTTATTTTATTAATATTATTAAT
>QBLP01000137.1 GCA_003070825.1 Halanaerobium sp.
AAGAATTGGATGACAGGGAGTTTGTTATTTTATTACGAGAAAAAGATAAAAATCTGAAAGCTGATTTAGAAGAACTCCTGGAAAAAGAGATGGATAATTATAAATTTGAATTTGAGCTGACAGATAAAATTAAATTTGGAGGCTTCATAATAAAAGCAAAAAATAAACAGCAGTTAATTGAAAATACTTTCAATGCTTTAATTGATTCATTCAGGGAAGAAATTGCAATAGAATTAAAGAATAAAATTCTTTGATGAAAGCAGATAAATTGATTAGGAGTTGGTAAGTGTGGAAAAACAGGGGAAAATAACCTTTATCAATGGACCGGTTGTTGAAGCGGAAAATATGACAGGCTATATTATGAGAGAGCTGGTTTATGTTGGAAAACTTAAGTTAGTTGGAGAAATAATAGAACTTGATGGTGGAACAGCTACAATTCAGGTTTATGAGGAAACAAGTGGAATGAAACCCGGAGAGCCAGTTTATTCAACCGGGCGTCCACTTTCTGTCCAGCTTGGGCCAGGTATTATCGGCAATATTTTTGACGGTATTCAGCGGCCCCTCCCATTTTTAGAAAAGAAAAGTGGACCTTTTATCGAAAGAGGTGCCAAGGTAAGTGCTTTAGATCCGGAAAAGGAATGGGAATTAAAAGTGCGGGTTGAAAAAGGTGATTATCTTAACTCAGGTCAGATTGTGGCGGAGTTGGATGAGACTTCAGTTATTACTCACAAAGTAATGGTTCCTCCTGGAAAAGAAGGTGAAGTGATCGAGCTGGTGCCTGATGGAAGATACTCGATTGACCATGTAATTGCAAAAATAAAAGATAGTGAAGACAATATAACTGAGATAAAGCTTTATCAGGAATGGCCGATTAGAAAACCAAGACCATATAAAGATAGATTGGAATTAGGAGAGCCGCTGCTGACGGGTCAGCGGGTACTTGATACCTTTTTTCCAATTGCCAAAGGAGGTACAGCTGCAATCCCAGGAGGATTTGGGGCCGGTAAAACGATGACCCAGCACCAGCTTGCTAAATGGTCAGATGCAGATATAATAATCTATATTGGCTGTGGTGAACGGGGAAATGAAATGACAGATGTTCTGGAGGAGTTTCCAGAGTTAACAGATCCTAAGACTGGTAAATCAATGATGGAGCGAACAGTATTAATTGCCAATACATCAAATATGCCGGTTTCAGCTAGAGAGGCCAGTATTTATACCGGTATTACTCTGGGAGAATATTATCGTGATATGGGTTATAATGTGGCAATTATGGCAGATTCTACTTCCCGCTGGGCAGAAGCTTTAAGAGAAATTTCAGGGCGTCTGGAAGAAATGCCTGCAGAAGAAGGTTTTCCAGCTTATTTACCTACCAGACTGGCTGAGTTTTATGAAAGAGCAGGTTATATTAAAACTCTTGCAGGTGAAAATGAAGGCTCAATCTCACTAATTGGGGCAGTATCTCCTCCTGGTGCAGATTTTTCGGAACCGGTTACTCAAAACACCAAGAGATTTGTCCGCTGTTTCTGGGCTCTGGATAAATCACTTGCTGCTTCCAGACATTTTCCAGCAGTAAGCTGGCTTGACAGCTATAGTGAGTATTTAAATGAGCTTGAGCCCTGGTTTAAAGATAATGTAAATGAAGAATGGCTAAAGTTGAGAAGCAGGGCAATGTCTCTATTAAAAGAAGAGTCGAGACTGCAGGACATAGTTCAGCTGGTTGGAGAAGATGTTTTGCCTGATAACCAGCGTCTGATTTTAGAGGTGGCAAAGTTGATTAAAATTGGGTTTTTACAGCAGAACGCTTTCGATGATATTGATAGATATTCGGATATAAATAAACAGTACTGGCTTTTAAAGATAATACTATATCTTTATGATCAGGCAGAGCCACTGGTAAAGGAAAATGTACCAATCAGTCAGCTTAAAAATGATGAGTTATTTAACAAATTATTAAGATTAAAAAGTACAGCTGCCAATGATGAAATAGATAAAATAAAGGAATTTCGGCAGGAGATCGATGATTTTTATCAACAGCTTGCTGATAGTTATCAAAAATAGTGGGGGAGTATATAATGTTAAAAAAAGAGTATACTGGACTTGCTAATATTAATGGTCCATTAATTGTGATAGAAAATGTTGAAGATGTAGCTTATGATGAAATGGTAGAGATTACTGCTCCGGATGGAGAGGTAAGAAAGGGAAGAGTTCTCCAGGTTAGTTCAGATAAAGCTGTAGTTCAGGTTTTTGAAGGCAGTACCGGCCTAAATATCAATGAAAGCAGAGTTAAATTTCTTAAAGAACCAATGAAGGTTGCTCTAAGCAAGGATATTCTGGGTAGAGTTTTTAATGGAGTTGCTGAAGCAACTGATGGTGGTGGTCATATTTATTCTGAAAATAAATATGATATTAATTCCAAACCTATGAACCCCTATTCCAGACAGTATCCAAGAAATTATATTCAGACTGGAGTTTCTGCAGTAGATGGTTTAATGACTTTAATTAGAGGCCAGAAATTACCTATTTTTTCGGGAAATGGTCTGCCTCACAATCAGCTTGCAGCTCAAATCACAAGGCAGGCAAAACTGGGTAAAGATGATGAAAAATTTGCAGTAGTTTTTGTGGCGATGGGTATCAAGCACGATGAAGCAAGATATTTCATTAATAGTTTTGAGGAAAGTGGGGTCCTCCAGAATGTTGTTATGTATCTCAATTTGGCTGATGACCCTTCAGTAGAAAGAATAATTGCACCTCGAGTTGCCCTAACTGCAGCCGAATATCTTGCCTTTGAAGAAAATATGCATATTTTAGTTGTGATGACTGATATGACAAGTTATTCTGAAGCATTAAGAGAACTATCATCCAGAAGGGGAGAGGTTCCGGGGCGAAAAGGCTATCCTGGTTATCTTTATAGTGACCTGGCCAGCCTTTACGAAAGAGCAGGGATGATCAAAGGAAGAGATGGCTCGATAACTCAGATTCCAATCTTAACAATGCCTAATGATGATATAACACATCCTATTCCGGATCTAACAGGATATATAACAGAAGGACAGATAGTTTTAAAAAGAGACTTATTTCAGCGGGATATTTATCCTCCAATAAATATTTTGCCCTCACTTTCTCGTTTGATGAAAGACGGCATTGGAGCTGAATACACAAGAGAAGATCACTCAGATATTTCAAGTCAGCTATATGCTGCTTATTCACATGTTAATGAGGTTAAGTCCCTGGCCTCAGTAATCGGAGAAGACGAGCTTTCGGAAACAGATCAAAAATATCTTGAATTTGGAAATAAGTTTGAAAATAATTTTCTGAATCAGGACAAGTACAGCAGCCGTAATATTGAGGAGACTCTGTCTTTAGCCTGGGATTTGGTTTCTGAACTTCCTAAACATGAACTGGACAGATTATCCGAGGAAATGCTTGATAAATATTACAGGGGGAAAGATGAAAATGGAGAAACTTAATATATCTCCAACTAAAAGCAATCTTTTGTCTACAAAGAGTTCTCTGGAGCTGGCAGAAGAAGGTTATGAGCTGCTTGATAAGAAAAGAAATGTATTAATTAAGGAAATGATGGAAAGAATTGATGAAGCAAAAGAAATACAGTCTCAGATTAACCAGTATTTCTATAATGCCTATGAAGCTCTGCAGATTGTTGATATTACTCAGGGAATAAAAACAGTAGAGGAAATTGCAGCTGGAATTGATTTAATAGATAATCTAAAAATACGAACTTATAGTGTAATGGGGGTTGAAATACCAGAAGTGGAAGAATTATCACAGGAAATTTCTCCCCACTACAGTTTTTATAAAACTAATCTGGCATTAGATAGAGCCTATAAGAATTTTCAAAAAGTAGTTTATTTGATCAGCAGACTTGCTGAAATAGAAACTTCTGTCTACAGGCTTGCTACTTCAATCAAAAAGACTCAAAAAAGGGCCAATGCTTTAGAAAATATTTCGATTCCTCGTTATAAAAATACAGTTAAATTTATCGAAGATCGCCTGGAAGAAAAAGAAAGAGAAGAATTTTTCAGGATGAAATTACTCAAAGAAAAACTATAACTAAAAAACCTCTCTCTATTTTATTTCAGAGAGAGGTTTTGTGTTAAGCTTCTTCAGCTTCTGTAAAAAATTCAATTTCAGCCCATTCCATTTTGAGGAATCTTTTAATTACTATCAAAGCAACAATTATAAACGAGATAATTTCGGCAATCCAGACTCCTGCCACTCCATAATTGGAGACAACTATTAAGTAATAGGAAAGGGGGATAAAGATCAGCCAGAGTCTAATTATTGTGATGTACATAGCTCCTTTTGTATCTCCTGCACCTCTTAAAGCTCCAACCATAATTATTACAAAAGCTAAAAAGGCCTGGTTTAAAGCAACTATTTTTAATATTGGGGCAGAGTAATTAATTACCTGAGCTTCTGTTGTAAAAATTTTAAGAGCAAATACTGGGAAGATCAAATAAATTAAAGCAAGACCTGTTCCCAGCAGAGCACCCATTACTGCTGCTGTTAAACCGCTTTTTAGAGACTCATCTGCATTATCTTCACCCAGGTGTTTGCCAACTATTGTAGTTGCGGCAATCGCAATCCCTATGGCCGGCATAAATGAAAGTGATTCAATGTTTAGTAAGATTCTAAATGATGCCTCTGCTGTAGTGTCCAGTTTAGAAATAAAAATTCCATTAACAAAAAAGGCTACCTGCATAAAGAGCTGCTCAATACCGGCAGCATAACTTAAGTTAATAAGCGGTTTGAAGATTTTGGTGCTGATTTTCATCCAGGTGGGATGCAGTTTCAAAATACCTCTGCTGCTGACAAATAAGCTCAAATAAAGTGCTGCTGAGATAAAGCGGGCAAAGGCTGTAGAAATTGCAGCTCCAGCAATGCCTAATTCAGGAAAGATCCAGAATCCTGTAATTAAAATATAATTTCCTATTATATTTAAGATATTGGCAACTCCTGTGATATACATTGGAGTTTTAGTATCGCCAGCACCTCTTAACGAAGCGGCTGAAGCAAAAGAAATGAACATAAAGACCTGTCCTATAGCAATGTATTTTAGGTATGTTGTTCCATATGCTTTAACTACTGCTGTAATATCGTAGACATTTAAAATCAATTCTGCAAAAAAGAAAGTAAACGCTGTTATAATCAAACCTAAAATAATATTCAAAGTAAGGTTTTCGTTCATAATTTTATTCATTCTTTTTTTATTACCTTCACCATAACTTCTTGAGACCATAGCTGTGGCTCCAGCATTAAAGGCGGAAAAAACAAAAATTAAAGTAAAAATAATCTGATTGGCAAAACCAACTGCAGCCAGGGCTTCTTTACCAATGAAACGGCTGATCATTATCGTATCGGCCATTCCGACCAGTGTATTTAAAGACATCTCCAGCATGGCCGGTAAAGCAAGCATAAAAATAGTTTTTGCGCGTCTGCTGCTGTTTTTAGTTAATTCTAGTTTCATAATCTTTCATCCCTGTCTCTTATACACATCTCC
>QBLP01000138.1 GCA_003070825.1 Halanaerobium sp.
ACTTTTCTCAGATCCTGATCCTTATCTTTTGGTCTGCTCCAGATTTTACTTTTCAGCCAGGGTAGAACATAATAATCCAGGCCGAAGGAACGTCCCGAACCGATTAAAGCAATTGAGGCAAAGAGGAACCAGAAAAGAGGACTAAAGTGTCCAGGCCAGTCACTGGACCAGTGAGCATACTGACCGGCAAGTAAAAAGTTAACTGAAAAACCGGCAGAACCCAGGGCACCCAGGCTTGCAAATAAACCAAAGATTAAGGAAAGTCCGATTCCTATCATACTTAAAGTAACTACAGTTTGGAAGAAAAGTGGAAACTTAAAAATAATAGCTTCATTTAACCAGACATACCATCCAACTGCATAGTCACCAATTGGAGATGCTGAAGCTCCAGAAACTAAATAATCCGGTGCTGTTAACCAGCCATCTCTAACTTTAGTATAACCCTCATAAAGCCACATAATTCCAACAAAGACACGTAAAGGGACCAGCCAGAGCGACCTCGAAGTTTCACTAACAAAGCCAAATAATTGTGGTAGTAATCCTTTATGAGAAGCCTGTTCTTTCATATATTCAGTAATCATACTGTATGTTTCTTTTAAACCACCAATTTCAAAACGGTAGAACATATTAACAGAGTGTTTCATAAACATAGCTGGAATTCCTGTCAAAGATAGGCCCATTACTTCAGCTACAGCATAACTGCTTCCAACTGAAACCATAACTCCGTGTAAATTTGGCTCAAGTTCTTCTTTAGACCCTCCCTTAATTTCAGCGATAATATTTTTAGCTGCACATTCACCTGTTTGCTGAGCAGACTCAACTAAGGCAGGAAGGATCTGATCATTTTTCCAGGGAGCTGCTGCGTTGTCACCAATAGCATAAACATTGGAATAATCTGCTGTCTGCAGATATTTATTTACCTTTATTCTATTTGCACGATCAGTAGCAAGACCAGAATTTGCAGCGAAATCAGCTGCCTGCACCCCACAGGTCCAGATGATGGTTCGAGCTTCGACTTCCATTCCATCATTTAAAACCAGTTTGTTTTCTTCAATTCTATCAACAAACTCACCGGTCTTAACATTTACTCCTTTTTTTCTCATATAATTACTTGCTTTTTTAACCAGTTCATCACTGAGATTAGGAAGTATTTGATCAAGGCCTTCAAAGTTATAAATCTCCATTTCATCGCGTGGGATATTATATTCTTTGCTGTAATCATCAAGCCATTCAATTAATTCACCAACCATTTCAACTCCGGTAAAACCTCCACCAGCAACTGCAAAGGAAAGCAGTTCCTTTCTTTCGGCTGGATCATCTGTCATTCTTGCTTCCTGCAGACAATTTTCAATGTGTTTTCTGATAGACTTAGAATCATCCATTGACCAGAGTGTAAAGGCGTGTTCGGCTACACCTTCAACTCCACAGTAGCTCGGCTTGCTGCCGGCACCCATAATCAAATAATCATAGCTGTATTGATGATCATCAGAACTTAAAATTTGATTTTCGAAATCAATATTGTTGATCTCGTCTTTAACTACATTTACCCTTGTTGAAGAAAAGATCCTTTCTAAATCAATTTCAAGTGCATCTTCTTCAATCCTTTTGCCTGCCACCTCATGTAATTCTGTTAACAGGGTATGATAAGAATTCCTGTCAATGAGAGTAATTGTAGAGTCAGGATGTTTTTTTAATTTCTTATGGAGAGTCTGAGCAGCAGTAACTCCACCATATCCTGCTCCAAGTACTATAATATTATTACTCAATTTTTTTTACCTCCCTTAGATATTTTTATTTTTTTTTACTTTTATTAAAGCTTTCCTTCATGACTATTTTATATTAGAATTAAATTTATAATTTCACATGCTTTATAAAAGTAAGTCATGAGTTATTTTTTTCACACTATAATTATAGCACAATAAAAATAAATTGCAAATTTCTTAGTGATTTACTCAGAATAGTAATTTAGCCAGAATAATAATAGTTTCCCCATTTTTTAAAATATAAAAACCCCTACTAATTTTGTTTAAAATTAGTAGGGGTCAGTTAATTAATTATTTTTTTAATTATTATTCCATATCTTTTACTGTAGGTTCTTTAGGATTAGTTAAAGTACAAGGATCTTGGTGAGCATTTTCGGACATTCTGTCTAAAATAGCTTCAAATTCGTCAGCATTATATTTAGCATTTTCAATTTCAGCAAAAGAAGCTGGAATATCTAAGCTTTTATTTAATTCACGAATCGAATCAGCTAAACTTTTAATATCTAGAGTTTTTTCTATAGTTTTAAATTTAGCTTCTGCTGCTTGATAATTAAATTCAATAACATAAGGTAATAAAATTGCATTAGCCAAACCGTGAGTAATATAGAATTCTCCCCCAATTTTATGGGCTAAACTGTGAATAATTCCTAAAGAAGAATTAGAGAAGGCCATTCCGGCAATTGTAGAAGCATTATGCATTTTTTCTCTAGCTTCCATATCATTACCATTTTTATAAGCACGTGGTAGATATTCAAAAACCATTTCTATTGCTTTTAAAGATAAAGCATCTGTATAATCACTAGCATTAGTAGAAGTAAATGATTCAACTGCATGAGCTAAAACATCCATTCCTGTATTAGCAGTGATTTGAGGTGGCATTGTAGCTGGAATTTGAGGATCAATAATTGCTGCATCAGGTACTATTTCGGGAGATACAATTGGATATTTGATTTTCTTTTTAGTATCTGTAATTACAGAAAAAGCTGTAATTTCCGAAGCAGTTCCACTAGTAGAAGGAATAGCTATAAACTTAGCTTTATTCCTTAATTTAGGCATTGAACCAACCTCAATAATATCTTCAAATTCTAAGTCTGGATGTTCATAAAAAGCCCACATTATTTTGGCAGCATCCATAGTTGAACCACCACCAAGGGCAACTACTAAATCAGGTTCAAATTCTAACATATCTTTTTTACCTCTTAATACTGTTTTAACAGAGGGGTTAGCCTCAACGTCATCAATTACAATTGTTTCTATATTAGCCTCAGCAAATTTAGCTTTGGTTTTTGCTAAAAAGCCTAAATCTTCCATAACACCTTCATCAGTTACAATAGCTGCCTTTTGACCATCTAAAGTCGACAAATAATCTAAGGCACCTTCTTCAAAATGAATTTCTCTGGGAACTAAAAATGATTTCATTAGTAAACATCTCCTTACAGTGTTATTTTGTCTCTTTTTAATTATGATTTACTCAACATAAGTAATTTTATCATAACAGACTTCAATGTCAAGCTATTTGTAGAAGGAGTTTCCCCATTTTTTAAAATAGCAAAAACTTAAAGTTATCAACAGGCAAAATTGTGGATAAATTGTTCTTAGAAACTCTTAAAATAGATTATCCACAGATTACGCAAAAAAGGTGAAACAAGCTCCTGTTTTTGGTATAATTAGTTTACACACAAAAAAACCAAAAAGGAGTTGTTTCACCGTGACTAATTATACCAGATTTATCTATGAAATGAAACGAAAAGTGACTAATTTTTCTAAAAAAATTACTAAAAACCTGTCAAAAACCAAATCTAAATTCCTTACTCAGATGATTTATGGGTTTTTGAAGTCTCAATCAGTTCTTTTAAGTGAGATTTCTCGTGCTCTAAAAGAAGGTATACTGCTTAAAAAAACTATTGAGAGATTATCCAGAAATCTTGAAAATTTTGATAATCAAGAAGAATTAATAGAGGAATATATAAAAAAAATAAAGCCTCATATTAATGACAATACTGTCTTTTGCTGTGACAAATCAGATTTAGTTAAGCCCCACAGCTATGAATTAGAATTACTTGATAGGGTTAGAGATGGAAGTACTGGTGAAACTGAAAAAGGCTATGATACTTTTGAAATTGCTGCTTTAACTGAAAACAAAGAACTACCTATTGAAATATATTCTCGTATCTATTCAAGTCTGGAAAAAGGATTTAAAAGTCAAAATATTGAAGCTTTAAATGGACTGGACTTTGTAGAAAAACATTTTGGTAAAATGGGTATCTATGCCCTTGATAGAGGCTATGATGCTAATAGATACTATAAATATTTTTCTAAAGGAGATAAAGATTTTGTAATTAGAGCTAAAGGAAATCGTAATGTTATCTATAAAGGTAAAAGCATAAATATAGAAAAAGTAGCTGCTCTTTACAAGGGTAAATATGTCTATCATTATAAAAATAAAAAGAATAAAGAAAGACACTTAAAATTCAGCTATGCTCCAATTAAATTACCTGCATTAAAAGATAAAGAACTTACTCTTGTAATTATTAGAGGTCTGGGTAAAAAACCTATGCTTTTAATTAGTAATTTAAGACCTGATGCCAAAAAACTTACACTGGCAATTTTAAAAGCATATATTAGAAGATGGAAAATAGAAGAATATTTCAGATTCAAAAAGCAAAAATTTGATTCAGAAAATTTTAGAGTTAGATCAATAAAAAGAATTAGAAATCTGGACTTAATTTTATCAATAACCATAGGATTTCTAGCTTTATTTTCAGATAAAAAACGAAAGACAAAACTAAGAATTATAGTTAAGAAAGTTTCAGAAAGAATCTATGATATTCCAGACTTTGATTATTATGCGTTAGCTGATGGAATAAGAGAATTATTGACTAAATCATACACTGGAATTGCTTCTTTTTTTGAGAGTTATTACAAAAAACGTCGATCACAAAAGAATTTAAGGCTTTCTTTACCCTTGTGACAGTACGGATAGTTTTTGCTATTTTAAAAAATGGGGAAAGTCTTTGCCAGAATAATCATTTGCAAAGTTAAGCATTTATGATAAAATGTAAGTGATTTACCCGGGATTATTAAATTTTATATAATTTTTTGTAAAATTAATTTAATTGAAAAATGGATTTAATAAAAATAGGAAGTGATAATTTGTTAAAAAATAAAAAGATAATTTTAATTACAATAATTGCAGTCATATTATTAACCTTAACTGGCTGTAGTAATAAGGAAGAAAAAATACCTCAGGCAGATGACAGTGCCTTTTTAATGGATACTTTAGTCCAGATGCGAGCTCATGGAGAAAATGCTGAAAAAGCAGTTGAAGCAAGCATGGAGAGAATAAGAGAACTTGAAAATTTAATGAGTAAAACCATCGAAACAAGTGATATTTATAAATTAAACAACAGCCCAGAAATGAAAATTGATATTAATCAGGAATCTATGAAAGTTTTAAAAAAGGCTGTTAATTATGCTGAGCAAACTGATGGAAATTTTGATCCTACTATTGGAGCCTTAGTTGAGCTCTGGGGGATTGGAACTAAAAATCCAGAAGTTCCTTCAGAATCAGAAATTAAGCGGGCTTTGTCAAATACAGGTTATCAATATCTAAAATTATATGATAGTTCGGCAGAAATTACCAGACCAGGTGTAAAAGTTGATCTGGGAGGTATAGCTAAAGGATTTGCAGCTGAAGAAGTAAAAAAAGTTGTTGAAAACTATGGTATTGAACATGCTTTTGTGAATTTAGGTGGAAACGTGCTGGTTATTGGTGATAAAGTTGATGGGACTCCCTGGAAAATTGGGATTCAGGATCCCAGAAAAGATCGAGGAAATGTGATGGCCATTGTTGATGCTGTCGATAAGACCATTGTTACTTCTGGAAATTATGAAAGATATTTTGAGAAGGATGGGAAAATTTATCATCATATTATAGATCCTAAAACTGGCTATCCTGCTGAGAATAATCTTTTAAGTGTTAGTATAATCAGTGAAAATTCTTTTGATGCAGATGCCCTTTCTACAGCTGTTTACGTAATGGGCCTCAAAAAAGGAATGAAATTTATTGAAAATATGGAAGATGTTAATGTTATGATTATCACAGAGGATCTTGATGTTTACATTTCATCAGGTCTAAAAGATATTGTTGAAATAAAGGATTCAGATTTTAATTTAATTGAAGGTGAAAACTTTGCTGATTGAAGATAAATTATACCGGAAAATTTGTTCTGAAATAAATGAAAATATTTTAAAAATAACAAAATCAAAACGTGCTATTATTAATCAGTCAGTTGAGGATTTGATCAATGGAGGGGGTAAAAAATTACGACCTTTCTTAATGTTTTTAGCTGCTTCATTTGGTAACTATGATAAAGAAAAGATGCTGCAGTTAGGTAGTGGGATTGAACTGCTGCATATGGCTTCACTGGTTCATGATGATATTATTGATAATGCTGAGCTCAGACGGGGCAGGGAAACTGCTCAGAGAAGATTTGGTAAAAAAGAAGCGGTTTTTATTGGAGACTTTTTGCTTTCCCGTACTTTTGATATTTTCTTTAATTATCTGGACAAAAAAGTTTTAAGAAAAATGAATAAAAATGTACGCTTATTATGTGAGGGAGAAATTGAGCAATCCGAAAAGCGATTTGACTTTCAGATTGGGATTAGGGATTACTATCGACGAATAAGACATAAAACTGCTCTGCTTTTTGCTTTAAGCAGTTATCTGGGAGCTCATGAAAGTGGAATTAGAGGAAAAAAGCTTAACCTTTTATATAAGTTGGGCTTAGAAATAGGAATGGCTTTTCAGATACAGGATGATCTCTTAGATTTTGAAGGTGATGAGGAAGATACTGGTAAAATGCTGGCCCAGGACTTAAAAGAGGGAGTTATTACTCTACCTGTTATCTTATTGTTAAATAAAGATCACTATCGGAGTAAGTATGCTGATTATAACAAAACCGTACTTGATGATAAGATTGTTAATGAGATTATTGTTGACGTCAAAAATTCGGGTGTGCTTACAGAGAGTCGTCAGATTTTAATGGTTTTTATTGATCGTGTAAATAAATATCTGACCCAATTGCCTGATAATAAGGCAAAAAATAAATTAAAAAAGCTCATTGAAGTTCAGGTTAAGAGAAAATTTTAAACTTCTTTTTGGTAAAAATTTAACTTGATATTTCAAATAATTAATTATAAAATAGAAATAGCTTTCGGGGTTATAGCTCAGCTGGATAGAGCAACAGATTCCTAATCTGTAGGCCGGCGGTTCAAATCCGCCTAACCTCACCATTTATAATTTATTATATAGAATGATTATGATAGGACCAACCATTAATTTGGCTGGTCTTTTTCTTTAGCAAAATTATGTTTTGACACTCAGGTTATTAAAGTAGTATTATAATGTTAGTTCGGGAAAGATTTTTGCTGATATATTTTTGTATATGGGAGGTGTTAGTTATAATTTCCAGATTTATTGAATTTGTAAAAAAACCAAAAAGATCAATAAGAAGTAGAATAATAAGTATTTTTATGATTATTATTGTCATTTTAAATATTGTTTTTTTTCTTTCCTTTATAAGACGGGATAGGGA
>QBLP01000016.1 GCA_003070825.1 Halanaerobium sp.
ATTTAGCTGGAATATTTAATTTGTTAAAACTATTTATTTTATTGTTGTTTTGTGGTAAACTCATATCAGAATCTCCTTTTTGGTTTTGGTATGGTTTTTTGTCCTAAAAACATTTTACCATAAAACCAGGAGGAGATTCTATTTTTTTATTCAAAAAAATTTGAACTAGATTTACTGTTTAAAGACTATCATAACTGAATTCGGTATTTTTACTTGCCGAATTCAAGATAATTATTTTAGGTCTTGTGGCGCTGATGATTTTTACAATCTCCTCTGCTGCAGCAGCTAAAACTGCTAAAAGTATTTCTCTGGGAGATAACTTTTCAGCACTTGAGGGTGTTGACAGCTTTAATGCTAATCCTGCCGGTTTGATTGAAAGGGATAGTAACTGGGCATTTGTTAGTGATTCTTACGGTGGAGCCTGGGGTAATTTTATTGCCTCATCCGGTGATGATATTGATCTAAATGATGCTTTTGAAATTATAGAAGAAGAAAATCTTGCTTCAGGAATGGACACTGCCTTTGGTGGTAGTATGTATTACAGCTCTTTTGGTGCGGGCTTAAATGCTAATATTCAGGGGCTTGCTTACAGTGATTTTGAAACATTCGATTTCGTTTTAAATCAGGATGCAATTGATGTTAATGACGATATTGATGTATTAGAGATGGAGATTAATAGTATTGGTGGTAAAGGTGCTGCTTATGCTGATGCTTCATTAAGTTACGGAATTTCCTTAAGTGAGGAAAGGCTTGCTTCCCTAAATGAAAACCGAGATGCTGAAATTAATGACATTAATTTTGGAGTAACCGGTCATTATCTTCAGGGAGCCATTTTTGAACTGCAGACTACAATAACTGAATTCAAAGCTGAAACTCTGGACAACGAACTATATTACAGTATGAGTTCAGAAACTGAGGAAATATTTGCCCGCCATTCTGAAGAAGCAGCAGCTTCCGGTTATGCTTTTGATTTAGGAATGAATATGCGTGTTAATGATAAATATCAGTTGGCCTTTAGTGTTATGAATATCGGTGAAATGAAAGATGATAATGTAGTTGATAATGGAGTTTATGTAAAACTTGAAAATGAAAGCAGCGAAAATCCGGGCTTATATAAGGATTTGAATACTGATCAGGAAATTTCTGATCGTGAAACTGACGAAACATTGACCTACACTCTGCCCCGCACAGTTCGCCTGGGTGGAAGTATGGACTACAGTGAAGATATTACTCTTTATGGGGATTATGCTAATGTAAGTTATGATGGTCTTGATGATAGTGAACATAAATTTGGAATGGGTGCAGAGGCAAGATGGATGAAGATTCTTCCTCTAAGAATGGGATTAAACTATTCCAGTCTGCGCCGGGACATTGAAATACCAGTTGGTCTTGGAATTCATTTCAGCAGCTATAAGCTTGATCTTGGTTTTAATGACCTGGGAGCACTCTGGAATGCAAATAAAGGGGTTAGCTTTGCTATTTCATCTCGTTTAGAATTTTAACAAAAAGTCAATATAAGATTAAAGCTCTCAGGAACTAAGATTTATTTTCTGAGAGTTTTTTATGTTTAAATTGCTACTTATCACCAGCTAATAATTGGCTGTTAAGTTGTTAAATAATTACTTTAATTACCTTCATTTTGTGTTATTTTGTAATATAGGAGAAGTGAGAATTTGTAAAATAGGAGGTAATAATTATGGAAGCAGAATTTGATCAGAATCGTCTTGTTCTTGTTTCCAATGGAGAACCATATAAACATGTATTTGAAGATGGTAATTTAAAACTGGAAAAAATGGCTGGAGGCCTAACCACCGGACTTGATCCGATGATGCAGGAAGATGATGGGCTCTGGATTGCCTGGGGCCGAGGTGAGGCTGATTTTGAAGCAGTTGATCAAAATAATAAGCTTCGAGTTCCTGATCAGAACGGCTATACTTTAAAAAGAATTGAGCTAAGTGAAGAAGAGAAAAGTGGGTTTTATTATGGGTTTTCAAATGAGATCATGTGGCCGATCAGCCACACCTTTATTTCCAAAGCAAATTATAAAAAAGACTACTGGCAGAGTTATCAGCAGGTTAATCAGAAATATGCAGAAAGTGTCCTGGAAGAGCTGGAGGATGATGATCTGGTCTGGATACACGATTATCATCTGACCCTGGTGCCGGGAATTCTAAAAGAAGAAAAGCCCGAACTTAAAACTTCACTTTTCTGGCATATACCCTGGCCTGCCTGGGAGGCTTTTAGAACAATTCCCTGGCGCAGAGAAATTCTGGAAGGAATGCTGGCAGCCGATTTCTTGGGCTTCCATACAGATCTCTTTGTCTATAACTTTTTAAACTGTGCAGAAAAAATTGGGGCAGAAGTTGATTTTTCTGAAAGAGAAGTTTATTACCAGGGTACAAAAACAAAGGTTGAAAGTGTGCCGCTGGGAATTGATTATCAAAAATTTGACCAGCTTTCCCATGATGAAGACTATCTTGCCAGAGCTAAAGAAGTCAAAGATCATTATGAAACCGAAAAATTGATCTTTGCAGTTGATAGGCTTGATTATACAAAAGGAATTGAAGAAAGACTGGAAGGAAT
Organism: Halanaerobium sp.; assembly: GCA_003070825.1. Lineage (GTDB taxonomy): Bacteria > Bacillota > Halanaerobiia > Halanaerobiales > Halanaerobiaceae > Halanaerobium. Next base: position 2,584 of record QBLP01000016.1, read on the forward strand.
TGATCGCTTTTTTGAAAAATATCCTGAATATCAGGGCAGGGTTAGCTTTGTTCAGCGGGTGGCTCCGAGCCGGACCGGGATTGAAGAATATCAGAAAATGAAAGAAAGAATTGAGAAAAAAGTTGCAGAAATTAATGGTAAGTATCAAAAGGATCAGTGGCAGCCTGTTAAGTACTTTTATGGATCTGTGCCGCAAAATGAGCTGCTGCCCTATTATAAAGCTGCAGATCTCGGTCTAATTACAGCTGCAATTGATGGGATGAACCTGGTAGCCAAAGAATATTTAGCAGTTCAGGATTCTGGAGTCTTATTGCTTTCAGAATTTGCAGGGGCAGCAGAATATTTAGATAGTGCTCTTAAAGTAAATCCCTACAATACAGAAGAGCTTGCAGATAGAATATATGAGGGGCTTGAGATGCCCGAATCAGAGAAGAAAGAAAGACTTAAGCGGGCTCGGGCTGACTTAAAGGAATATGATATTAACTGGTGGCGTAATTACTTCTTAGAAAAGTGGCTTGATAGTTATGAATAAAAAATATTTGCTCGATGCTCATAATCTAGAGACAGTTAAAAAAAGAATTGAAGCAGCTGAAAACCTGCTGATATTTCTTGATTATGACGGAACACTGGCTCCTTTTAATCCAGAGCAACTTTCTGCTTATGCGCTTCCGCAGATAGAAAAATCCCTGAATATAATTAAGCGGAAGAACAAATATTATTTAAATCTGGTTTCAGGCAGAAAACTTAGTCAATTAAAAAATATGCTTCATTTAGAAGATATCAATTATGCCGGCAGCCACGGTCTGGAAATTGAATTAAGTTTTGAAGCTGAAGTAGTTTATCCCTATCAAACAAAAAATATTGACATTTTAAGCCAAAAAAATTACGACCAGGTAAAGAGAGACTATCAAAAATCAGATGATGTTAAAGTTGAAGATAAAGGTTTTGGCCTGGCTCTTCACTTTAACTCATTAGAAAAGCAAAAAGAGCATGAGAAAAAACTGGATCCACTGTTTGCTGGATCAGCCTATCAGCTTCTTTCGGGCAGAGAGGTTATTGAAATCAGGCCGAAGGGCTGGGATAAAGGAAAAGCTGTTGACTATATGACTCAAAGGATTAAAGAAAATTTTGAACTGGATAGTGCTTTAAGAATTTATATTGGTGATGATAGAACCGATGAAGATGCATTTGAAGTCTTAGATGATGGGATTACTGTTTATGTAAAGAATGATTCAAATTTAAATACAAAAGCTGAATATTATTTAGAAAATCCAGAAGATACAGCTAAATTATTAAATAACCTGGCAGGAGAGCTTTAATCTCCTGCCTTTGTTTTTTGCCTGGTTTTTAAATTATAGATGTCTTGTATAATTGGAGCTAAATTTTATGAAATTCTGCTTTCATTTTTGAAAAGGTTGTCAGTTCTGTAAAACCAATTTCTTTTAGTTTGGAGATAGTATAATTAAATTTATTGGCTATAGTCTCAGTATTGTGGCTGTCTGAGCCAATTGTTAAAATTTTACCACCCAGCTGGTAATAAAGTTTTAAAATTTCAAAATCGGGCAGGGGATTCTGTCCATCAATTCTGTAGCCGGAGGTGTTAACCTCTAATCCTTTATCTTTAGCAATGACTGTTTTTAAAATTTCTCTAATCAATTCAGCTGCCTGCTCATCTTCCATCAATCCCGGCTGCTGCTCAAAATCACCATAGCGGCGAATAATATCCAGATGACCAATTACACTGTAATGATCATAATCTTTTACAACATTGAGAACAGCTTTCAGGTATTGGAGATAGGCTTCCCATTGGCCGTAATTTTCAAAAAAATCTCCATTATATAGATCCGCCTTTTCAGCAGTATGAAAAGAGCCAATAACAAAATCAAAATCATCAGCCAGATACTGCTCACATTCTTCAAAGATATGTTCCTGGAGTCCCATTTCGATTCCTTTTTTGATTTTAAGTTGACCTCTGTATTTCTGCTGCATTTTTTCGATTTCAGCTAAATACTCTTTTTTATCAATTAAAAATTCAATTGTATCATCTTTATAATCTATATCATGATGGTCAGTAATTGCTATTTCGTCTAATCCCTTATTAACTGCAGCCTGACAGAGCTCGTCCATGGTCATATCAGAGTCGGCAGAAAAATGTGAGTGCAGATGATAGTCAAATAACATAAAATCTCTCCTTATTTTCTATTTTGGTCGCTAAATACTACTTATTCTTATCATAGCATAATAAGCTGTTAAGTTAAATATTATTTCTACTGTCCTATCTCCTCAGATAGATAGCTGGAATTTGTAGAAAAGATTTATTAATATTTCTCAAGGATAAGATGATTTTTAATTAGATAAATTAGTAAATAATAAAACCTAAACAAATACTTGACAAACTTACTTAAGTTTATTATCATATCTTAACAGTGGATAATATTTATAATTAGTAAATAACTAACATGAGGTGATAGTAAATGAGTGAATTATTTGAAGTTGTAAAAAACAGAAGAAGTATTAGAAATTATAAAAGTGAGATACCAGCAAAAGAAAAAATTGAAAAAGTAATTGAGGGGGCAAATTGTGCCCCTTCTGATGGAAATAGTCAACCCTGGCAGTTTTATGTTGCAAGAGGAGAGATAGTAGATGGAATCTGTAATGAGTTTTATAATCATGCAAAAGAACATATTCCCAATGCTTCCTATATTCCGGAAGAAAAAAAGCAGCCAATGCTTGAATATGCAAAGGATTTTGGTGGAGCTCCAGTTCATATAATTATAAGTTATGAGACAGAAGATGATCCAATTAAAGATGAGGAAGCATTAATGGGGGCTTCTGCTGCAGTTCAAAACTTAATGTTAACTGCTGCTGATCAGGGGCTCGGAACTGTCTGGATAGCAGGTCATGTTGCTCACAGTGAAAGAGTAAAGGGACTGCTTAACCTATCTGAATCAGAAAAAATTGCTGGAATTATACCGATTGGAATTCCAGATATGGACCCTCCTTTAAAAGAACGCCAAAATCCAAAAGATAAAACAGAGTGGCTTGGATTTTAATTGACATCCTCCCCACTCATTAACATGAGCGAGGCTTTCTCGGCTAAAGTAGGGTGATTAATTTTCTAAAATAAAAAAATAAATATAGAACACTTATTTTAATATGCAGGAGACCCAGAATACCTTTCTAAGGACTGGGTCTTTTTTGTTTATTATTAATTGCAAGAATAATTTGTAATCATCTTTCGAATTAAATATAATAATAGTAGAGGTTAAACAATCCGGGAGGGATAAATAATGGAATATAGAACTGTAGGTAAAACAGGAGTTCAGGTTTCTCCACTTTGTTTTGGTACGATGTCTTTTGGTGGGATTGCTGATGAAAATATGTCGAGAAAGATGTTTAATGCAGCTCGAGAAAGGGGTATTAACTTTTTTGATTCTGCTGATGTCTATAATGAAGGCCGCTCGGAAGAACTGCTCGGAAAGTTTATGCAGGAAAATAAGTGTCGGGATGAACTGGTTATAACTTCAAAAGTTTACGGGAAAACAGCTGCTGATGTAAATGCCAAAGGACTTTCCCGGCGTCATATTAAACTGGGAGTAGAAGAGAGTTTAAAGAGGCTGAAAACTGATCGGATAGATTTTTATTTTGTTCACAGCTTTGATTCTAAGACAGATATGCTGCAGACCTTAAGAGCTATGGATGATCTGGTCAAAGAGGGTAAGATATTATATCCGGGAGTCAGCAACTGGGCGGCCTGGCAGATCGAAAAAGCACTTGGTATTTCGCGCCAGGAGAGTCTGGCCCGCTTTGAAATTGTGCAGCCGATGTATAACCTGGCTAAAAGACAGGCTGAAGTTGAGATTCTGCCGATGGCTGAGGCTGAAAATCTGGGAGTCATCTCCTACAGTCCCTTAGGTGGTGGCTTACTGACCGGTAAATATGGAAAAGATAAGCGACCTGATAAAGGTAGACTGGTGGAAAGAGAAGATTATGCCACCCGCTATGGCTTAAAACAGTACTATCAGATAGCAGAAGAGTTCAGCAGCCATGCCCGAGATAAAGGAGTAGAGCCTGCCTCACTGGCAGTAGCCTGGGTTATGTCCAATCCAGCAGTTACTGCTCCAATTATCGGTGCCCGCAATCTGGAACAGTTAAAGGGGTCACTGGGAGCTTTAGATATTGAAATGACCAAAGAGTGGAGAAAAGAAATAACAGATCTTTCAATTACCCCCCCACCAGCAACAGATCGACTGGAGGAGCAGAAAAACATTAGTTATTTTTAATAAAAAACGATTATTTTAGGACTAAAGTTTTATTAATCCAGCAGGAGGTTTTAATTAATGACTAAAGAAGAAGTTGCAGGAATGATTGATCATACAATTTTAGGAGCAGAAGTAACGAAAGAAGCTGTCAAAGAAAAGTGTCGAGAGGCCAAGGAATATAATTTTGCTTCAGTCTGTGCCAATCCGGACCAGGTAGCTTTAATGGCTGAAGAACTTGCAGATTCTCCGGTAAAAGTCTGTACGGTAATTGGCTTTCCGCTTGGAGTTAATGCAACTGCGACCAAGATTGCAGAAGCAGAGTTAGCAGCCGCCGAGGGAGCAGATGAACTTGATATGGTAATGAAAGTAGGAGCCTTAAAAGAAGGAGACTATGAGCTGGTAAAAAATGATATTAAAGCAGTTGTTGAAGCTGCAGGAGACAAATTGGTTAAAGTTATAATTGAGACCTGTTATTTAACAGATCAGCAAAAAGTCAAAGCCTGTGAACTGGCCAAAGAAGCAGGAGCGGATTTTGTTAAAACATCTACCGGATTTGGCAGTGGAGGAGCAACTGTTGAGGATATTGCTCTGATGAGAAAAACTGTTGGTGAAAAAATGGGTGTCAAAGCATCTGGAGGAATTCACAGTTTAGCTGAAGCTGAGGCCATGATAGAAGCTGGAGCTACCAGGATTGGAGCCAGCTCAGGTGTGCAGATTATTGAAGGTGCTGAAGTGAGTTCTGACTATTAAAATGATATATCTCTTCTTACTATAAAACTAGATATTTTCAAACTAAGACCTGCTGGGGTTAAAAATTTCTGGCAGGTCTTTTAAATTTCACTTGAATAGTGTTAAAATTAAGACAGAATAAGAAATTTACTAAAAGACTTGACAGCAGAGTGGATAATCAATATAATAGATACAACATTTTAACACTTTACCATGATAAAGCGCTAAATTAAAACGGGAGGTCATTATAGATGAATGCATTTGTAGAGGGTGTTCGCGATATTTTGCCGGCAGAACTCAGAAAGAGGAGAGGAATCTATCAGACGATTAGAGAGGTATTTGAAGCCAATGCCTACAGGGAGGTTATTACCCCAACTCTTGAGTCCTTAGAACTTTATGCAGGTATAGAAGGCCTGGTTGATAAAAGTGAAATGTTTAAGGTGGTCGATGATAAGGGACAGATCCTGGTTTTAAGACCTGATCTAACGATGCCGATTGCTCGACTGGCGGCAAGTCGTTTTCAGGACAGCCCCAGACCCCTAAAGTTTTCATATTTAAGCTCAGCCTTTCAGTCTAAGAATTCTCAGAGTTTAAGTTTAAAAGAAAAAACACAGGCGGGAGTAGAGTTAATCGGTTCAGCCAGCCTGGAATCAGATTTAGAGATGATTCTACTTTTAATCAAGACCATGCAGTCAGTGGGAGTCGAAGAGCCGCTGATTGATATCGGTCATGCAGATTTAATCAATGAAATTTTTGCAGACTTAAAGATCGCTGAAAAAGAAAAAACTGAGCTGCGCCAGCTGCTGGCAGCGAAAAATAAAGTTGGGATTAAAAATTACATTAAAGATATCGAACTGACAGAGGATGCAGCAGAAGTTTTATTAAGCCTGCCTTCACTTTTTGGTAAACCCAAAGAAGTAGTCAAAAAATTAGAAGCGATGCCTTTATCAACAGATACCAAAGAGGCTCTGAAGACTTTAGACGAATTATTCAATAAACTGAAAGAATTTGAGGCTTTAAAATATATTACCTTTGATCCGATGTTGATTTCCCGCCACGGCTATTATACAGGCCTGATCTTCAAGGGATATGCAAAGGGCTACAGCAACCTGCTGGCAAGTGGAGGCCGCTATGATAATCTGACTGAGAAATTTGGAGTAGAAGAGCCAGCAGTTGGTTTTGCCTTAGAAATAGAGAATTTACTTGATTATTTAAACAGAACAGAAAATTTTAGTGAAGATCAGGAAAAAAGATTTTTGATATCTTATCAGGATAACTCAGATCTGAAACTTGCCTTTGAGCTGGCAGAAGACTTAAGGAATGCTGGTTTTGTTGTTGAAGTCTATAATGGAGCAGACAAAGAATATTTAGATTTTCAGCAGGTTAATTTTGAGATCTGTCTAAAAACTGATAAGCTGGAGTTAAAGCAAAATGGAGGCGAAACTGCAGTAATCGAAAGAAATCAAAAAGAAGCATTAGAATATCTGATCTTAAATAAAATTGAGGAGTGGGAATAATGGATAATCTCTGTATAGCTATGGCAAAAGGAAGGCTGGCTAAAGAAGCAGTTAAACTTTTCCGTCAGGCCGGCTACGATCTGCCTGAGAATATGCTTAAATCACGTAAATTAATTTTTGAAATCGAGAGTGAAAAATTTGAAATTATACTTGTTAAACCGGCAGATGTTCCAATCTATGTTGAATATGGAACAGCCGATCTGGGAATTGTGGGTAAAGATACTTTATTAGAGGAAAACCGCGATTTATATGAGGTCCTGGATTTAGAATATGGAGTCTGTGAGTTTGCGCTGGCCGGTCTGCCTGACCGCAAAGATACTCTACTGGAGCGTAAAGTTGCGACCAAATATCCGGATTTTACCCGCCGCTATTTCCGCAGTAAGGGAGAGCCGGTGGAAATTATTAAACTCAATGGCTCAATTGAGCTGGCACCCCTGACAGGACTTGCCGATACTATTTTAGATATTGTCGAAACGGGCAGAACTTTAAAGGAAAATGGACTGGTAGTTTATGAGAGCATCAGAGATTTATCGGCCCGCCTGGTGGTTAATAAAGTAAGTATGAAGACCAGACAGGATGAAATTTCTAAAATAATTGAAGCCCTGGATCAGGTAGTTAATGGAGATGATAGTGATGAAGCTTAATCTAAAAAGAATTAAAGACGGCCGCCAGAATGTGGATCAGGTTAAGGAGCTTTTGGAAAGCCGCTCCGGTGACAATCTGGCCAAATATCGAGAGACTGCAGCCGGCATTTTGAAAAATGTACAAAAAAATGGAGATCTGGCAGTTTTAGAATACACATTTCGTTTTGATGGAGTTGACTTTGAGGCTTCAGAACTTGAAGTAACAGATGCTGAAATTGAAGCAGCCTTAAAGGAAGTAGATGAGGATTTTATAGCAGCCTTAAAGAATGCAGCTGCAAATATAGAGGATTTTCACGCTGAGCAGAAGGATAGATCCTGGCAGAAGCAGAAAAAACCGGGAATTATTACCGGTCAGATCTGCCGGCCGCTCAAAAAAGCAGGAGTTTATGTTCCCGGTGGTCGGGCAGCATATCCATCTTCAGTTTTAATGACTGTTATTCCAGCAAAGGTGGCAGGGGTTGAAGAAATTATAATGCTGACTCCACCTGACAAAGAGGGAAAGGTGAGTCCTGTCATTCTGGCAGCAGCTGAGATTGCAGGTGCTGACCGCATCTTCAAAATTGGTGGAGCTCAGGCAGTAGCGGCAGCAGCCTATGGAACCGAAACTGTACCGGGAGTGGATATTATTGTTGGCCCTGGTAATATTTATGTTTCTATGGCTAAAGAACTGGTTTTTGGTCAGGTTAAAATTGATATGATTGCCGGCCCCAGTGAGATTATGATTATGGCCGAAAAAGAATCCAATCCCGCCTATATAGCGGCTGATTTAATGAGTCAGGCTGAGCACGACCCGCTTGCTTCTTCGATTTTAGTTACAGATGCACCGGAGCTGATCGAAAAAGTTGAAGAAGAATTAGAAAAACAGATTGAAAAACTGAGCAAAAAGGAAATTATCAAAGAATCGCTGGAAAACTTCGGCCTGATGATTGAAGTTGAAGACCAAAATGCAGCAATGGAAATGATCAATCTGGTGGCACCTGAGCACTTAGAATTAGCAGTCAAAAACCCGTTTGAGCTACTGCCGGCAGTAGAAAATGCAGGCTCTATCTTTTTAGGGGAATATACACCGGAGCCGATTGGTGATTACTATGCAGGACCAAATCATGTGCTGCCAACTAATTCAACAGCCAGATTCTTTTCACCATTATCTGTTAGAGATTTTGTTAAGTATTCCGGTTTTATCCACTACAGTAAAGAGGCCTTAAAAGAAGCCAGTGACGATGTGATCTGTCTGGCTGAAGGTGAAGGACTTGATGCCCACGCTAATTCAGTTCGGATTAGAAAAGAAGACTAACTTTAACCGAAAATAAATTATAATTATGATATTTATCATTAAAGGAGGAAAAAATGAGCAGTAATAATTTAAATAAGAAGGAAAAAAGTCTAAAAGATCTGTTGCGGCCTGAAGTCAGGGCAATTTCTCCTTATCAGGGGGAAAAGGATAATTTTGAGGTGAAGATTAATTTATCAGGAAACGAATCTCCCTTTGATCTGCCCCAGGAAATTAAAGATAAGTTTAAAGCAGAATTTGACCAGCACGATATTAACCGCTATCCTGAGATTTATTCGGAGAGGCTGCAGCAGAAGCTGGCTTCCTACCTCAGCAGAGAGTTAGATAAATCGGTCAGTACTGAAGAAATAATTATCGGTAATGGTTCTGATGAAATCCTTGATATTTTGATCAGAAGTTTTGTCGAGCCGGATGATGTAGTACTTTCTCAGGCTCCAACTTTTTCAATGTATCAGTATTTTACAGAATTAAGTGGGGGTCAGTATGAGGAAGTACCTCTGGATGAGAATTTTAATTTTGAAAATCTAAAGGCTAAAATTGACAAACTGGAGCCAAAATTGATTTTTCTCTGTTCTCCCAATAATCCAACTGGAGAGATTATTCCGCCGGAGCTGATCTTAAAACTGGCTGATTATTTTGCTGGCCCGCTGATAGTTGATGAAGCTTATGCTGATTTTAATGACTTTGATCTGATGCCTGAAGTAGAAAATTATCCCAACCTGGCAGTAACTAGAACTTTTTCCAAAGCCTTTGGCCTGGCCGGGATTCGCTTTGGCTATCTCTACGGTAATCAGGTGCTGGTTGAAGAACTCAAAAAAGTACTGAAACCATATAATTTAAACAGTCTGACAGATCTGCTGGCTTGTCTAATCATTGAAAATGATGATATTATAAAAGAAAGAATTGAATTTATCAAAGCTGAGCGGCAGAAGCTCTATCAGAAGCTGAACTCTTTTCAGGGCTGGCATCTCTATCCTTCAATGGCCAATTTTTTATACATAGAGGGAGAAAAGACTTTAGAATTTAAAAAGATTTTAAACAGCCGGGGAATTAAAATTAGATCTTACAGTAAAGAACCGGCAGCAGTTAGAATAACGGTTGGCAGCAGCGAAGAAAACGAGGCTGTGCTGGCAGCTTTTGCAGAATTTAAGCAGCAAAATTAGGAGTGATTTTATAATGAGTAGAGATCGGGTAGCAGTTGAACAGCGAAAAACTAAAGAAACAGAGATAATTGCCAGTGTGAATCTGGATGGAGAAGGCAGAAGTGATATTAAAACAGGCGTTGGCTTTTTTGACCACATGTTAGACCAGATTGCCCGCCACGGTAATATTGACCTGGAACTTTCGGTCAAGGGTGACCTTCACATTGATCAGCACCACAGTATTGAAGATACCGGAATAGCTCTCGGCAAAGCTTTTGCCAAAGCTCTGGGTGACAAAAAGGGAATCAGCCGCTTCAGCAGTGCACTAGTACCTCTGGATGAAACACTGGTCAGAGCGGTAGTTGATATCAGCGGCAGGCCATATTTATATACAGAACTTCCCTTTACTAGAGAAATGGTCGGAGATTTTCCTTCGGAGATGGTAGTAGAGTTTATGAGAGCTTTTGCCTTTAATGCGGGGATTACCCTCCACTTAGAAATTTTACATGGTGATAACTGTCACCATCAGATTGAGGCGGTCTTTAAAGCTCTGGCCAGAGCTCTTAAAGATGCAGTTAAAATTGAATCAGATAAAATACCTTCCACAAAGGGTGTGCTCTAAGTGATAGCGATAATTGATTATGGAGCTGGAAATTTAAACAGTATTCAAAAAGCACTGGAGTTTGTGGGGGAAGAGACAGTTATCTTAGAAGAAGGAAAAGTTGAAGAGCTAGCTAAATATGATGGGCTGGTGCTTCCCGGAGTAGGAGCCTTCCCCGGCGCAATGAAGAGGTTAAAGGAAAATAATTTTGTTGATTTTATAGAAAAATTTGTAGCCACTGGTAAGCCATTTCTGGGTGTCTGCCTGGGAATGCAGCTTTTATTTGAGTGGGGATTTGAGGATCAAAAGACTGCCGGCCTGGGTCTTTTAAAAGGCGATATTATCAAAATGGAGACTGAGTACAAGATTCCCCATATGGGCTGGAATCAGCTTGAGATAATTAAAGATGATCCTTTATTTAAAGATTTACCCGAAAATCCTCATTTTTATTTTGTCCATTCCTATCAGCTGGCAGAAGTTACAGATGAGGTTTTAGCTACAGTTGGTTACGGATCTACTGTACCGGCAGTGGTCAGAAAAGATAATGTAATCGCTTTTCAGTTTCACCCGGAAAAAAGCGGGGATAATGGAATTCAGCTTTTGAAGAATTTTAGGGAGTTGTTATAGATGATAGTATTACCGGCAATAGATTTAAAATCAGGTGAGGTAGTCAGGCTCAAACAGGGTGATTTTGACCGCAAAACAGTCTACAGTCAGGAGCCGCTGGCCGTGGCAGAAGATTTTGCCGCCAGAGGTGCAGAATGGCTGCATCTAGTTGACCTGGATGGAGCAGCTGCAGGAGAAAGTCAGAACTACGCAGTAATTAAAAAAATTGCAGCCAAAACTGAGCTCAAAATCCAGACTGGTGGTGGGATTCGTAAAAAAGAGGATGTCAGGCGGCTTTTAGAGATTGGGGTAAAAAGAGCCATAATTGGGACCCTGGCCGTTAAAGACCCCGAGCTGCTGGCAGAGATGATTGAAGAATTTGGAGCAGAAAGTATTTTAGTCAGTATCGATGCTCGTGATGGTAAAGTTGCCACTTCTGGCTGGCTTGAGGCAAGTGAGAGAGATATGCTGGATTTTGCCAGAGAGATGGAAGCACTCGGGGTTAAATATATTTTGTATACTGATATTGGCCGGGACGGTATGCTCAGCGGACCAGATTTTAAAGGTTTAAGAAGGCTAAAGGAAGAAACTGAGCTGAAGATAATTGCCTCCGGAGGAATCAGTTCCAATCAGGATTTATATGACCTGGCAGCTGAAGGTTTTTATGGAGCAATTACCGGTCAGGCAATTTATCAGGGGAAAGTTGATCTAAAAGAAGTCTTAAAAGAGCTGGGTGAAAAAGATGCTTAAAAAAAGAATTATCCCCTGCCTGGATATTAAAGACGGCAGGGTAGTTAAAGGTGTAAATTTTGTTGAATTAAGAGATGCCGGAGATCCGGTAGAGTCAGCCAAAGAATATAATGATCTGGGGGCAGATGAGTTAGTTTTTTTAGATATTACTGCAACCAAAGAAAAACGTAAAACTCTGGCCGAGCTGGTAGAAAAGGTAGCAGCTCAGGTTTTTATTCCGCTGACAGTTGGTGGAGGAATCAGAACTGTAGAAGATATGCAGTTTATTCTCCGGGCGGGAGCAGATAAGGTTTCAGTAAATTCAGCTGCAGTTAAAAATCCAGAATTAGTGCGAGAGGGTGCGCTTAAATTTGGCTCTCAGTGTATAGTTGGAGCAGTTGATGCAGCAAAAAGAGAAAATGCTGACGGCTGGGAAATATTTATCCACGGCGGCAGTAAAGAGACCGGAATCGATCTAATTGAATGGGTCAAAGAATTAGAAAGTCTGGGGGCTGGAGAAATCCTCCTGACCAGCATCAATGCTGATGGAACCAAAGAAGGTTTTGACCTGGAGATGCTGCAGGCGGTGACTGAGGCAGTGAACATTCCAGTTATTGCTTCCGGAGGAGCAGGCAGTATTCAGCATTTTATTGATGTTTTTAAGAAAACAGGTGCTGATGCAGCACTGGCAGCCTCGATTTTTCACTTTGGAGAAATTGCAATTAAAGATGTTAAAGCTGAGCTCGAAAAAGCTGAAGTTCCAGTCAGGATTGAAGAAAAATAAATTTTGAAATTGTAGTAAAGAAAGGACAGGGTGATTTAGTGCTCGAAATAATAGATAAATTAGAAGAGATAGATTTTAAATTTAATCAGCAGGGATTAATGCCTGCTGTCGTTCAGGATTATCAGACTAAGGATGTACTGATGGTGGCTTATGTTAATGAGGAATCTCTTAATCTGAGTTTAGAAAAAGGAGAAACAGTTTTTTTCAGCCGCTCCCGTCAGGAAATATGGCATAAGGGGGCAACCTCTGGTAATACCCAGGAAATCAAAGAAATTTATTATGACTGTGATCAGGATACAATTTTATTTCTGGTTGATCCAGCTGGACCAGCCTGCCATACAGGTAAGACTTCCTGCTTTTACCGCAAAATAGCAGAAGACACTGATGCTAAAGCTGAAGAAATGATGGAAATGCAGCAGCAGGCCCAGAATATAGAAGCTGAGTTTGAAACAGAAAAAGTAGTAGATTTTCTTTATGATCTAATTTTAAGCCGCAAAGAAGAAATGCCGGAAGGATCTTATACAACTTATCTCTTTGAAGAGGGTATTGATAAGATCTTAAAGAAAGTCGGAGAGGAATCAGCCGAGGTGATAATTGCCTCCAAAAATGAGCCAGATGAGGAGCTGATTTACGAATCAGCAGATTTAGTCTATCATATGCTGGTCTTACTTGCCGAAAGATGCATCACTCCCGATCAGATAAGAGCAGAACTTAAAAAGAGACATAAGTAAAACTTAGACGTACCAACTTATATGAACCAGGTCCAAAACGACCGTTTTGGACCTGGTTAAAAAGAATACTTTCACAAAAGGTACCGAACATTTGGATGAAATATCCAAGTAACCGGTACCTTATTTTTTTATTAGTGCCTTTTTAAAGATTTTATGCTATAATATAGTAAAACAGTTGGGTTAATTTTTGCTGAACTTGTTGATGCTAAAGGAGAAAATTCTGTGCAGTACCGCTTTTAGGAGGGACTAGATTGGAAAAATTGTTGAGCAAATTTAAGTACATAATAATTATACTGCTGGCCCTGATCATGATTTATATATTTTCAACTCAATACACCAACATTAGAGAAGTAGTAGAAGACAAATATAACAGTCAGCAGCAGCTGGTTGAGAAAAATATTATTCAGACAGTAAATTATATCAATGATGCCTATAAAATTGCCGAGCAGCAGTTGAACGCTGAGATGCGAGAATATTCTGAGCTGATGGTGGGAAAATACCGGGATAATCCCGATGTCAATAGCTGGGATTTAGAAGAGATGCAGCAGAACTTCTCAGGATATGATATTTATATCGTTAACCGGGATTTAAAAATTATCAAAACTACCTATCAGGAAGATCTTGGTCTTGATTTTTCTAAATTTGGCAGTTTTGCCACAGTTTTGCGAGAACGAATGGCAGGCAGTGAATTTGAGGTTGATCGAATCGATATTTCAACTCAGGCTGGCGAGATAAAAAAGTACAGCTATATGCCGAGTCCGGATAATCAGTATTTATTTGAGCTCAGTGTCAGCATTGAAGATCAATATCCCTCCTTTCAGAGTTTAAACCTGTTTAAAGAGGCAGCAGCTTTAACATCAGAATATGAGCTTGTAGAAGATATTGCTTTTTACAGTGTGGAGCCAATTAACCACCAGGTAGCTAAACTAAGGAATAGTAAAAAACCCTATTTAAATCCTGATGTGCCAGAATTTGAAGAAGGATTAGCAAGACAGGCAGTAATTAATAATTCTCTGCAGGAAAATTCCCGGAATATAGAGGAAATTCAGCACAGTTATCGCTTTTTCCCGGCTTTAGTAAGTGACGACGAAAATGAGCAGGGCTGGAATTCTTATGTGGTGGGAATAGTATATAATGATCAGATAATGCAGTCAGAAATAATTGGACATAGAAAATTATTTGCAGTAAATATAGTTTTACTGGCAGCACTTTTTGCTGGTTTTATAGCTATTGTAGTTTACTTATTAAAAAAGTTTGAGCACCAGGCTTATCACGATAAACTAACCGGACTGGCAAATCGAAAATACTTTGTAGAAGAGTTTAAAAAGTTGAAAGAGAAAGCTGATTTTTCAGGAAATAATATCGGAATTATTTTTATTGATATTGATGAATTTAAAGAAATAAATGATAATTATGGGCATGATATGGGAGATAAAGTTTTAAAAAGTATTGCTGCCAGAATGGAAAACAGTCTAAAAGCTGATGATCTAAAGGCGCGTATGGGTGGAGATGAATTTGTGATTGCTCTATCTGATCTGAGTTCTAAAGATAAGGTCATTACAGTAACAAAACGACTGGTTAGAGACCTAAAAAAACCACTTTTTGTAGATGGCAAAGAAATTTCTATTAGCATTAGTGCAGGTGTTAGTTTTTATCCTGAAGACAGTAAAGATTTAGAAGTGTTAATTAAAAATGCTGATGCTGCAATGTATAAAGCTAAGAGAGAAAATGTAGATATTGAAAGATATTAGACTGTCTCTTATACACATCT
>QBLP01000139.1 GCA_003070825.1 Halanaerobium sp.
ATTTAATAACTTTATCTGAGGACTTAAAATCTAAAAAGCGGGCGGGAATCAGTGGGAATAGTCTGGCAGGAAAAAATATTGCCTTGATTTTTGAAAAACCTTCTACTAGAACCAGATGTGCTTTTGCGGTTGCGGCAAAAGATGAAGGTGGAATGCCCGAATATCTTGGCAAAAATGATATTCAGCTTGGAAAAAAAGAAACGGTAGCCGATACAGCCAGAGTTTTAGGAAGAATGTTTGATGGAATTGAGTTTAGAGGTTATGAACACGAAACAGTTGAAATTTTAGGAGAATATGCAGGAGTTCCCGTCTGGAATGGGTTAACCGATCTTTATCATCCAACTCAAATCTTAGCCGACTTTTTAACTCTTAAAGAAAACTTTGGTAAATTAGAAGGGCTAAATCTTGTTTATACAGGTGATGGACGCAATAACATGGCAAACTCTCTGATGGTAGGTTCAGCAATCATGGGTGTTAATTATACTATAGCTGCTCCTAAAGAACTGTGGCCGGAGCCAGAACTGGTAGAAGAATGCAGAGAGTTAGCAGCTGAGTCGGGAGCCAAAATAGAATTAACAGCTGATATAAAAACAGGAGTTAAGGGAGCAGATGCAATCTATACAGATGTCTGGGTTTCAATGGGAGAAGAATCAGAATTTGAAAAAAGAATTGAACTTTTAACTCCCTATCAGGTTAATATGAAGATGATTGAACTGACAGAAAACCCCAATGTAATATTTTTACACTGTCTTCCTGCCTATCATAATACAGAAACTGAAAATGGCAAGAAAATATTTGAAGAATACGGGTTGGAAGAAATGGAAGTCACAGATGAGGTTTTTGAAAGTAAATACTCTAAAGTTTTTGATCAGGCTGAAAATAGGATGCATACCATTAAAGCTGTCATGACAGCTACATTATAGGGGTGATTTAATTGATGACAGCAGTAAGTAAAAAAAGCAATTATAAATGCAGAGAGGGCGTTTTAGCTGATGCAGAAGCAATTCATATTTTAATGCAGCGGGCTTTTGCAGACTACGCAAAGAAAAAAAATAAAGAAAATGATGGAGAAAAGGTTATTAATTCCGCTTTAAGAGAAGAACTGGAAGCTGTAAAAGCAGATTTAAATAATAATATTGTTCTGGTTCTTACTAATGGTGATGAGATAATTGCCTCACTCAGACTGGAAGAAATTAGTGAGAAAAGATATCTGCTCAAGCGTTTTGCAGTTTCACCTGTCTATCAGAATCAGGGGCTGGGAACGATGCTTTTTCAGCAGGCAGTGGACAAATTAAAGGAGTTAAATGCACATTATCTTCAGCTGTATTCTTCTTTAGAAAATGAAAAATTAATCTGCTTTTATCAGGGGCTTGGTTTTAACTGTCTGGAAACAGATCACAGCAAAGGTTATGAGCGTGGGCTCTGGGTAAAAACAATTAAATAAAATTTGTCGAAATTCCCTCGACAAACTTCATTTTAAATAATTAAGTATTATTTAAGAATGGAGAAGCTAGAAACCCACTCTGTTTGCGAGCAGAGTGGGTTTCCTGTTTTTTAATTATTTAAAGGGATTAGCCTATTTTGAAAGAATTATTATAAATAGTAATCACAAATTTTGGGGGTATTTATATGCAGAAAAAAGAGCTTTTAAAATCTATCCCGGCTGTTAATGATTTTTTGGCTGCTCCGGAGGCAGAAGAAATAATAGATGAATATAGCAGAGATAAATTTTTACAATTATTGAGAAAAGAACTGGATAATATCCGCAGTGAAATTCTTAGTTCGGATTTTGAAGTGGATAATTTTAATTTAAATCATCTAAATGTCAAATATATAATAAACAACATTGAAAAAAAATTAAAAATAAAATCTGAAGCAGGGTTAAAAAAAGTTATTAATGCTTCCGGGGTAATAGTTCATACCAATCTCGGCAGATCAAATTTAGCAGCAGAAGCTTTAAAAAAAGTTTTGGAAATTGCAGAAAATTATTCGACACTGGAATTTGATCTAGAAAAAGGTGAAAGAGGATATAGATATAATAAGGTTAAAGAGCTGTTGAAAGACTTAACTGGTGCCGAATCAGCTGTAGTTGTTAATAATAATGCAGCAGCGGTAATGCTTGTTTTAACAGCTCTGGTACAGAGGAAGGAAGTAATAATTGCGCGGGGAGAAATGGTTGAAATTGGAGGGTCCTTTAGAATTCCTGAGGTAATGGAAAATAGTGGGGCTCTTTTACAAGAAGTTGGCTCAACCAACAGAGTTTATAGTGCAGATTACGTAAATGCCATTAACGAAAACACCGGGGCTCTAATCAAGGTACATACAAGTAATTACAGGGTGCAGGGTTTTACTCATACTGTCAGCTCAAAGGAATTAGCAGAAACAGCTCACAGTCACCAGCTTCCACTGATAGAAGATCTGGGCAGTGGAATTTTATTCGACTTAAGTGACTATGGACTTCCCTATGAACCAACTGTAAAAGAAGAAATTGAAGCCGGGATAGATGTGCTGACCTTTAGTGGTGATAAGCTGCTTGGTGGGCCACAGGCTGGAATTATTGCCGGTAAGGAGCAGTATATCAGTCAAATTGAAACTCACCCTTTGATGCGGGCACTGCGTGTTGACAAAATGACTCTGGCTGCCCTGGAAGAAACGCTCAAGCTTTATTATGACTTTGAGAAGGCAGTAAAAAGAATTCCAACTTTAAATTTAATAACAGAAAGCAGTGAAGTGGTAAAGAAAAGAGCTTTAAAATTAGAGTCTAAAATCAATAAAAAAGATGCTTTCAAAGTTGAATTGATAAAAACAGCAGCTAAAATTGGTGGTGGAGCATACCCTTTAAATAAATTTGACAGTTACGGACTCAAGCTCAGCTTAGAACAGAAAAGTACAGAAGCATTTATTTCAGAGCTGAGAAAGTTTGAAACTCCAGTAATTGCAAGAATTCAGGCTGATAAAGCTATTTTTGATTTAAAAACAGTAAAAGATGAAGAAATTGAGCTGCTGGCAGACTCAATAAATCAAGTACTGGCGGAGGTGTTTTAATTGGATAATAATATAATCGTGGGTACGGCAGGTCATATTGATCACGGAAAAACAACTCTGATTAAAGCTCTAACTGGAGAAGATACTGACCGCCTGCTTGAAGAAAAAGAAAGAGGAATTTCTATTGAACTTGGTTTTACTCATCTGCAGAATGAGGAAACAGATTTACTGAATTTAAATCTTGGCATAGTTGATGTTCCGGGGCACCAAAAGTTTGTTAATAAAATGCTTGCAGCGGCCGGTGGTATTGACCTGGCTTTAATTGTAGTAGCAGCTGATGAAGGGGTGATGCCTCAGACAAAAGAACATCTTTCTATTTTAGAACTGATGGGAGCTGAAAAAGCTATAATTGTTATCAGCAAAAAAGATCTGGTAGACTATGAGTGGCTGGAGCTGGTGAAACTTGATATCCTGGATCAGTTTGAAAATACCTTTGCAGAAAATGCTGAAATGATTACTGTATCTGCAGTTAATGGTGAAGGAATTGCAGAGTTAAAAACAAAAATTATTGAACTGGCTTCTAATACTAAAGTGAGCTCAAATTCTGAAATACCCTACTATCCGATTGATAGAGTTTTTTCTTTAAAGGGGCAGGGAACAGTTGTTACAGGAACTCTCTTTAAAGGAGAGCTTTTTGAAGGTCAGGAATTAGAATTATATCCTTCAGCAAAAAAATTAAAAATTAAAAGTATGGAAAGTCATCAAAAAAAATTAAAAAAGGTTAGTTCTGGCAGCAGAGTTGGAATTAATCTCAATTATCCTGATAAAAATGAAATTAAGCGGGGTGATGTTATCTCAACGGCTGATTCTTTGATCAGCACTAATTTTTTGGAAGCCAAACTTAAAGTTCTTAACTCAATAAATTTTAAAATTGAAAATGGGGATAGAATTCATTTTCACACCGGGACTACAGAAGTGATGGGAACTATTAACCTTTATGGGGAGCAGGTAGCTTTTCCAGGAGATGAAATCTTTATTAAAATAAAACTTGATCATAAAATATCACCTTATTATAGACAGAAATTTGTGATCAGACGTTTTTCTCCACTTGATACTATAGGTGGCGGTGAGATTTTGGAAATTGATCCACCCCCAAGAAGAAAAATTAATCCAGAAAAATTAATTGCTCATCTTAATTTATTAGAAGAAGCAGATCTTAAAACTGCTCTGGAATTATTTATAAAAAATAAGACTGGATCAGCGGCTGAACTTATTCAATTAAAGAAAAAGACTGCCCTAAAAATCGAAAAAATCTTAGAATTACTTTCAGATTTAAAAGAGGAAAATAAGATTTTTGAACTTAAAAATGACAGCAGTTTTATCCACACAGATAATTTCAAGAAAGTAGAAAAAGATATAAAAGAAATTGTAAATGATTATCATCAGCAGCACAGACTTGAAGCTGGAATTACCAGGGAAGAAATTCGCTCGCGTTTGGATTTTGATTTAACTAAAAAGGAGTTGGATCAAGTATTAGAAATATTGACTACCGGGAAGCTTCTTCAGGAAAAAGATTCTTTAATTACTGCTTCAAATTTTAGAGTTCAGCTGACAGAAAAAGAAAAAAAACAAAAACAATTTATTTTGGACAAAATTAACAGCAATTATTTTTCTCCTCCCACCAGAAAAAGCTCTCTTTTAAGATAACTGCTTGAATAACTGGAAATATCATGTTAAAATTATAGAAGAAAATATCTGGGAGTGGCTGTGTCCATGGTGGACATCGTAGACTTCAAATCTAATGGCAGGCAGGCGGACCTGTCTGTGGTGGGTTCGATTCCCACACATTCCCGCCAGTTGACTGCAGTCGGGGGACTGTAGTTTATTTTTATTTAAGCATAATTTTTTCTATTATTTTTATATATTACTAAATATAGGCAAAGAGGGGATTTGGATGTATGGACTGGTGCTCGAAGGCGGGGGAGCTAAAGGTGCCTATCATATTGGTGCTCTAAAAGCTCTAAAAGAATTAAATATTGAAATTGAAGCAGTTGCCGGCACCTCTATTGGTGCAATAAATGGTGCTATGTTCGTTCAGGATAAGTTAGATATTGCCTATGATTACTGGTATAATATATCCACTTCTAAAGTTTTGGATATAGAAGATAAGTATTTATCTGAGTTTTTAAATTTAAGTATCAACCAAAATAATTTGTCATATTTTATCAGCAAAGCCAGAGAGGTATTTCAAAATAGAGGTCTGGATAATTCATTTCTGCGGAATATATTAGAGGAAAATATAGATGAAGCAAGCTTAAGAAAATCAAAAATTGACTTTGCAATAGTTACCCTTTCTTTGAGTGATTTAAAACCTCTGGAATTATTTTTAGAAGATATTCCTGAAGGTAAGGTTGTTGATTATATTATGGCCAGTTCTTATCTACCTGCATTTAAAATGCAGCGGATTGATGGTAAAATTTTAGTAGATGGTGGCTTTTACGAAAATCTACCAATAAAGACTCTTCAAAACAGAGGCTATAAAAAATTAATTGCAATTAGAACTTATGGTTTGGGAGATATAGAAAAAAAGACTGACGAAGATAAAGAATTAATATTTATTAATCCCAGTCAGGAACTTGGAAGAATGTTAAACTTTGATCAGCAAAATGCTCGTAAAAATATTAAGATGGGTTATTATGATACCTTAAGATATTTTAGAGAATTAGCCGGAGATAAGTATTATCTAAATATTAAAGAAAATGAAAGTTATTTTGTTGATTATTTATTAAGTCTTGATAAGGTAATTATCAAGAAACTTTTAAAACAGTTATCACTGGCAGAAGAGCCCTATCTTCGTTCATTTTTTGAAAATTTAATCCCTAAGCTGGTAAATTTACTGGAAATTGATTATCAGTCCAGTTATATGGTTATTGTAATCAGATTATTGGAGGAACTGGCTGCTTCATTAAATATAGATAGATATAAAATATACAGTTTTGAAGAATTATTAAAATCCGTTCGGGCAAACTATCAGAAACAGGATAATAGCCTGGCTAAAAAACTGCCAGCTTTTATTAAAACCAGTAATTTGCTGCCCGGGCAGTTAAAAAAAGATTTACTGATAGATATTGCAGAGAAGTTATTTATTCAAACAGGGGGAAGCAATTCTAATGAATAAAGAAAATGAAGAAAAAATAATAAAAGCTGAGGCTGAAATGATCAGGGAATTAAGGAAAAGAATCTATGGTAATAGTGATGCAGGACCAGATTATCCTTATACTGAGCAGAGCTGTATTTTCTGTGGGGCTGAATCAGAACTAAAGGAATATAAAAATTCTTATATCTGCAGCGAATGCCTGGCTGATATTAAGAATTAGGTCGAATATTAAATTTTATTTAGAAATTATTTTTGGAAAAAGTAGAAAGAAAACAAATAAAAACTATAAAGGAGTTAACTGAATGAGTTCACTTTTAATTGGAATAGCAGGAGGAACTGCTTCTGGAAAAACTACACTTGCCAGAATTTTAAAAGATTCTTTTCAGGATAAAGTAACGATTTTAAAACATGATTATTACTACTATGACCGCAGTCACTTTAAGGTTGCTGATCATAAAATAAACTTTGATCATCCTGATTCTTTCGAAACTGATCTGCTGGTAAAACAGCTGCGGGAATTAAAGTCTGGCAGGTCAATAGAAAGACCGGTTTATTCTTATAAAACAAATGAGAGACTGGAACAAAAAAGGGAGGTTGAACCGGCACCAATAATTATTGTAGAGGGAATTTTGATCTTTCATTATGAAGAATTAAAAGATCTTTTTGATTTAAAAATATATGTAGACACAGATGCTGATATCAGATTATTGAGAAGAATCAGTAGGGATATCAAGGAAAGAGATAGGACATTTGAATCTGTTAAAAATCAGTATTTGAGAACTGTAAAACCAATGCACCAAAAGTTTGTAGAACCAAGCAAATATCAGGCTGATATTATTATTCCTCATGGTGGTTTAAATGAAATAGCCAATGACTTGATTATTAAAAAAATAAAAGATCATCTAAGCCAGATTTAAATATAGCAGCTGAAGCTGCTATATTTTTTTGATAAAAATGTAAAAAAATTACAGGAAATCTAAATTTTATCTAGAATAAGAACTTAGGAGGTGTAAATATGTACAGAAATAAAAAACTAATCTTTATTTTCTTAGCGGCTTTATTATTGGTAATTGGCTATTATAATCAGGAGGGAGAAAAAGTTACCGAGCTGGATTCAAAAAACAATTTGCAGGTTTTAAAAACAGGAAGTTTTCCGCAAAATGATTCTACTGAGCCAGCAGATAGAAGCATAGTAGTTCATCTTGCTGGAGCTGTTAAATATGCTGGAGTTTATAAATTAGATAAAAATGACAGACTTGTTGATTTGATTAAAGCTGCCGGTGGGCTCACAGAAAACGCTGATTTAACTAAGTTAAATTTAGCTAAGAAATTATTCGATGGACAAAAATTAATAGTAGCATATAAATCGAAAAATAATAATTTCAAAAAAATTGGTAATTCAAACATTGAAAATACTAAAAAAATAGTAATTGGCAATTATTCGAACTCTAAGAATAGTTCATTAATAAATATCAATCAGGCCAGTCAGAGCAAGCTAGAAGAGCTGAGTGGAATTGGCCCATCTAAGGCAGCAGCAATTATTAAATATAGAGATGAAAATAGTTATTTTTCCAGCAAAGAAGATTTATTAAAAATAAGTGGTATTGGAGAAAAGACACTGGAAAATATAAGAGATGAGATTGTTTTACAGTGAAAATTCAAAGAAGACCGGCTTTATACTTAGCTTTAGCTTTAATCACTGGAACTTTAGGCAGTTATTATTTGCTTAATTATAATCAGCTTAAAATATTAAAATTGATGATTCTAGCTGAAATAATTTATTTATTGTATTATACAGTTTTTAACTTTAAAAAAAACAAGAAATCAGTTTATATCTGGCTCACAATCTTTTTTCTTATTCTGGGGAGTATCCTTTATGCTTATCAGGAATACAAATATTACAGCAGTTATTCCTGTATTGATTTTGCAGAAAAGGGTTTATGTCAGGTGCTGGCTGAAATCAAATTTGATCTGGGGAATCTGGAAGGAGAACAGGTTTTACTTAAGATTCACTCTATAAACGGAAAAAAGATTAAATATGGAAAAGTAATTGTGGCTTCTAAGCAGTTAAAAACTTTTAATTATGGCGATTTAGTAAGTTTAGAAATGGATTTAAGCAAACCTACCTCAGCTTTAAATCCGGGAGGATTTTCTTATCTGGAATATTTAAAAAAGAAAGGCGTATATTTACAGGGATGGAAGCCCCATAAGATCAGTCTAATTAAACAAAATAAATCTTTAATGAATCCAATCATTAAATTCAAAAAAACTCTTTTAGATAATATAAATCAGCTATTTTCTGAGGATAAAGCTGCTTTTATTAAAGCAATTTTACTGGGAGAAAGAGAATATCTAAGTTATGAGCAGCAGTCACTACTTAGAAATGCAGGGGCCAGTCATCTTCTGGCTATCTCGGGTCTGCATATGGGAATTTTAATCTTAAGTATTTCCTTTGTTTTATTTAAAATTTGTGCTAATAAAAAAACAGCTCTCTGTCTGCTCAGTTTTTTAACTTTTCTCTATATAATCATGGTTGGCGCAGCAGTTTCAATCATTAGAGCAGCCTTATTAGCCTTATTATTTTTATGGTCAGATCAGTTTGATAGAGAAGGAGATTTTTTAAATATTATTTCTTTAACCCTGATAATTAATCTTATTTTAGACCCTCTAGCCTTATTTACCGTTTCACTACAGCTGTCCTATATTCTTGTACTTGCATTATTTTATCTTACTCCGTTATTTAATAAATTTTTTCCAGCTTATTTTGCTGTTTCTTTTTCCGCTCAAATAGCTTCGCTGGCTATAACTGGCTATTATTTTAATGAATATTCATTTATTGCCTTAATTACAAATCTCTGGGCTATTCCTTTAATTACAGTTTTGCTGCCCTTTATTTTAATCTTAGTTTTACTTTCTTTACTAAGTTTAAATTTCTTCTTACCGGCTGCTTTATTAGCTGAACTGGGTCTGGAAATTTTATTTAAGGGACTGAAATTAATGGTTTTAATTCAGGGCAAAACTCTGGTTATCGCTCAGCCAGAATTATTTACAGTTATTTTATACTATCTATTTTTATTTAGTTTACCCTATGTTTATCAAAAAAGATATATTTATCTTAAAGCTAAGAATTTTAAAATCTGGCAGTTGATTGTTCCCGGTTTACTAATTTTAATAATCAGCTCATTTTTTCTGAGTCCAGTTTCTGAAAATTTAGAAATTGATTATCTGGCTGTTGGTCAGGGTGATGGAATTTTTATTCAGTTTCCAAATGGAGAAAATATGCTGATTGATACAGGTCCGCCAGGGAGTGAAGGCAGGAATGTTGAATACAGTATTATATCCTATCTAAACTATCTAGGAATTAAAACAATTGATTATTTAATGATCAGTCATTTTGATGCAGATCATGCCGGGGGAATCCCCCATCTGCTTCAGCGAAAAGAGATTAAAACAATCTTAATCCCTCCCTATAAAGAGCCAACAGCTCTGCATAGTCAGCTGGCAGCAGGCAGTAAAAAAGAAAGTCAAATTAACTTTTTGACCGCTGGGATGGCTTTTAAAATTTCTGGCTGTCAGTTTAAAGTCCTAAATCCTGACTCTAATAAGTTAAGTAAAAATA
>QBLP01000140.1 GCA_003070825.1 Halanaerobium sp.
AAATAAATTAATTGCAGAAGCTTTGCTGTGTGAATTTTTTCTGTTATAATAAAATTACATAATAGACAAATGGAGGGTTCAAAATGAGTAAAAAGAAGATAGGAATTTTATTAATTGCAATTGGTGTCTTTATTCTGCTTAACACTTTGAATTTAATCAGTGACGAAATTTTTCTGTATTTATTAGCAGGAGGGTTTATTTTTACCTATTTTATGCTGGGAGCAACCAAACACTATGGCAATATAGGTTTTTTGATCCCGGGGTCAATTTTACTGGCAATAGCACTTTTTTCTGATCTGCAAAGAATTGATTTTATTGATAATCTTGGTGGTGGTTTCTTTTTCATTATGCTCGGTCTGGCCTTTATTGTTGTTTTAATTCATACCAATTTTTTCAAAAAATGGGACTGGCCAATTTACCCTGCAGGAGCGCTTATACTTTTTGGAGTCTTTGTTATCTTTGTCG
Source organism: Halanaerobium sp. (assembly GCA_003070825.1). Classification (GTDB taxonomy): domain Bacteria; phylum Bacillota; class Halanaerobiia; order Halanaerobiales; family Halanaerobiaceae; genus Halanaerobium. Next base: position 466 of record QBLP01000140.1, read on the forward strand.
ATAATAATGATTTTATTCAAAATCTTGAGTATTTAAATTATATTACTCCTGTTGTTCTAATAGGGATTGGTGGCTATTTACTTTATCAAAATAAACAAAATAAACAAAATAAACAATAATTCAAAAAATTAATAATATAAGCTGTTATTAGATATTATCCGAAAATTATGGTATACTAAAAAAGGAATATAAATAAATACAAAAGTTCTATTAGTACTGTTGAAATATTTTGCAGCTGAAAACACTTTATTAATAACTTCTACCTGATTTTTCGGGTAGAATTTTATTAAATATAAATACTTTACATTATTAAAGAATTAAAGAAGGGAGATTTAGAGTATGCCGAAAAATTTTAAGAGAGTTTTAGTGGCCAATCGAGGAGAAATTGCAATTAGAGTAATTAGAGCCTGTAAGGAGTTGGGCATTAGAACTGTAGCTATTTATTCTGAGGAGGACAGAACAGCCCTCTTTAGAACAAAAGCAGATGAAGCCTATCAAATTGGAAATAATAAAGGACCAATTGAGGCCTATCTTGCTATTGATGAAATTATCGATCTGGCAATCAAAAAGGATGTAGATGCTATACATCCAGGTTATGGATTTTTATCAGAAAATCCGGAATTTGTACGCCAGTGTGAGGAAGCCGGGATTAAGTTCATTGGACCTGATGCAGAAGTAATGGAGAAGTTAGGAGATAAAATCAAGTCTAAGATTCTGGCTCAGGAATTTGAGGTGCCTACAATTCCGGGTCTCGAAAAACCAATTAAAAAAGAAGAGGAAATCAAAAAATTTGCTGAAAAACATGGTTATCCTCTGATGCTCAAAGCAGCTGCCGGTGGTGGTGGCCGCGGAATGAGAATTGTTCGCTCTGATGATGAATTAATTGCCCAATTTAGAGACGCCAAGGAAGAGGCCCGTAAAGCTTTTGGAGTTGACGATATTTTTGTGGAAAGATATTTAGAAAACCCAAAACATATTGAGGTCCAGGTTTTAGGTGATGAACATGGCAATCTTGTCCATTTATTTGAGAGAGACTGTTCAATTCAGCGCCGTCACCAGAAAATTGTAGAATTCACACCAGCTATTGCCTTGAGTGATAAGAAAAGGCAGGCAATACTGGATGATGCTTTAAAGCTCTGCCGTGGGGCTGGTTATAAAAATGCAGGTACAGTCGAATTTTTAGTAGATAAATATGATAATCATTATTTTATTGAGGTTAATCCGAGAATTCAGGTTGAACATACTGTCAGTGAAATGGTAACCGGAATTGACATTGTTCAGAGTCAGGTTCTGGTTGCAGAAGGATACAGACTTGATTCAGAGGAAATTAATATTCCCTCTCAGGAATCAATTAAGATGAATGGTTATTCCATTCAGTGTCGGGTTACAACTGAAGATCCTTCCAACAATTTCATTCCTGATACAGGACGATTGGACCATTATCGGACTGGTTCTGGTTATGGTATTCGTCTTGATGGTGGAAATGGTTATACAGGAGCAATTATCAATCCCTATTATGACAGCCTGCTGGTTAAAGCAATTTCCTGGTCAAGAAGTTTTCCGGATGCTATTAGAAAGGTTATGCGTTCAGTTGAGGAGATGAAGGTTCGGGGAGTTAAGACTAATGCATCATTTTTAATTAATGTTTTAAACCACAAGGAATTTAAAAATGGTAGCTGTGACACTGGTTTTATTGCCAATAACCCTGAATTACTTGATATTGTACCCGGTTCTGATCAGGAGCAGAAAATTTTAAGTTATCTGGGAGAAAAGATTGTCAATGAAACAAGGGGTAATAAGCCTGATTTTGATGTACCCAAGGTGCCTAAATTTGAAAAAATTGAAGGCCTGAAAGGTACAAAACAGATTTTAGATCAGGGTGGCCCCGAAGCTGTGGTTGAATGGATAAAAGATAAAGAAGAAATTCTTTTAACAGATACAACCTATAGAGATGCCCATCAGTCATTGATGGCAACCAGAATGAGAACTGTAGATATGGAAAAAATAGCAGAGGCAACTTCTCATCTGGCTAAAGATTTATTCTCACTAGAAATGTGGGGGGGAGCTACCTTTGATGTTTCTTACAGATTCTTAAAGGAATCTCCCTGGGAAAGAATTGAGCGTCTGCGTGATAGAATACCTAATATTTTATTCCAGATGCTTTTAAGAGGATCCAATGGAGTGGGATATAAAAACTATCCTGATAATGTAATCCGAAGTCTGGTAGCCGAAGCAGCTGAAGCAGGAATTGATGTCTTCAGAATCTTTGACTCACTAAACTGGCTGCCGGGAATGGAAGTTTCAGTGGATGAGGTTGTTAAACAGGGAAAAATTGCTGAGGTATCGATGTGTTATACAGGTGATATCTTAGATGATGAAAGAGATAAATATGACTTGGACTATTATCTGGAATTAGCAAAGGGAATTGAAGAAATGGGGGCTCATATCTTAGGAATTAAGGATATGGCAGGTCTTTTAAAACCTTATGCAGCCTATGAATTGATTAAAGCCTTAAAGGCAGAAATCTCAATTCCAATTCATCTTCATACTCACGATACAAGCGGAAATGGTGCGGCCACTTTACTGATGGCTGCTGAGGCCGGTGTTGATATTGTGGATACTGCCTTTAATACAATGGCAGGCCTGACAAGTCAGCCACCTCTAAACTCAATTGTTGCAGCGCTGACAAATACCTATCGTGATCCAGAGATGGATATTGAAAATATTCAGAAGATCTCAAACTACTGGGGAGCAGTAAGACCTGTTTATTCTCAGTTTGAATCTGAACTTAAATCTGGAACAGCAGAAATCTATAAATATGAAATTCCTGGAGGTCAGTATTCTAACTTAAAACCACAGGTAGAAAGTGTTGGTCTCGGCCACCGCTTTAAAGAATTTAAGGAAATGTACCGCAAAGTCAACTTTATGCTCGGTGATATTCCAAAAGTTACACCATCTTCCAAGGTGGTAGGAGACCTGGCAATCTTTATGGTGAAAAATGACCTGACACCTGATAATATCTGCGAAGAAGCCAAAAACATGGCCTTCCCGGATTCAGTTGAAGCCTACTTTAAAGGTATGCTCGGTCAGCCTCCTGGAGGTTTTCCTAAAGAGCTGCAGCAGCTGGTCTTAAAAGGTGAAGAGCCAATAACTGTTAGACCTGGAACTCTGCTGGAAGATTATGATTTTGAAAAAGCTGAAGCTGAGTTAAAAGCGGAATATGATTTTGAACCGACTCAAAAGGATCTCTTAGCTTATGCCCTTTACCCTAAGGTTTATACAGATTATCTAGATTATCTGGAAGAACACGGAGACTTAAGCCATATGGGTAGTGATGTTTACTTCCACGCTCTGCGTGAGGGAGAAACCAGTGAAATCAAAGTTGAAGAAGGTAAAACTCTGGTGGTTAAACTCTTAGAAATCGGAAAAGTTGATGATCAGGGCTACCGCAGATTAGCCTTTGAAGTTAACGGCTTTAGAAGAGAGATAAAAATATATGATGAAGCAAGTACAGCTGCTTCTGATTCTGCCTCCAAACAGATGGCTGATCCAAAAAATGAAATGGAAATTGGAGCCAGCCTGCCGGGGAATATTGTTGAAATCCTGGTCGAAGAAGGAGAAGAAGTTAAAGAAAATCAGAGCCTGGTAATTATGGAAGCCATGAAGATGGAGACCAATATTACCGCTCCTGCTGATGGTACTGTAGCTGCAATTCACGCTGCAGCCGGACAGCAGCTCGAATCAGGAGAACTAATTTTAGAATTAGAATAGCTCTAAATTTAATATCAAAATACAGACCGCCTCTAAAATTTAGCCAGAGGCGGTTTTTTTCTCTATTTAAAGTACTTTTTAATTTTGAGATTTTATGTTAAAATAAAGATATAAGAAATCAATCAATTTTCTGACAATAAAACTATAGAAAAAAGGGGGGGAGAGAGATATTATCTAGCAGTTGAGTTGAAAGATAATTATCTCAAATATTATGTATCATAAAAAAACCAGTCTCGGCCTGGATGAAAATGTGGAAGCCATTCTGGCTTATGCAGGCATCTGGATTACAGGTTTGATTTTTCTTTTTATAGAAAAAGACAATAATCATGTTCGCTTTCATGCGATGCAGTCACTGATCACCTTTTTTTCTTTATTTATTGCTTCGTCTTTAGTGCTTGTGATTCCGGTCTTTGGAATCCTGCTTTCTTCTTTAATTACCTTTGTGGGAACAGTTCTCTGGTTTTTATTAATGTATAAGGCTTATAATGGTGAGCTGTTTAAACTGCCTTATGTTGGTGATCTGGCTGAGGAACTAACTTTTGGAGAGAGTTTTGAAGAAAATGATAAGTAAGCTAGATTATAATTTTAAATAATTAACTATTAATCAAAAAAAGCCTGTAGAATTAAAACTCTACAGGCTGCTTAGATTTTATTTAATTTTTTTAAGCTGTCCGGGTGGTAAATTGCTATCATCTGTGTCATTTTCCTGTGGATCTCCGGGTGGTTGAGGATCCAGGCCATTACCGATACCGTTATTGCCTTTTTCTTTTGCCGGTGGCTCAGGGTCTGGATCAGGATCAGGTATTATTACTTCATCATCTGGTGGATTAACGGGTGGATCAGCGATTACAGCCAGCACAGACAGAGTCAGACCAAAAACCAGAATGAAGACTAAAACAACTGCCAGTAAGCGATTCCAATTTTTCATAAGATAACCTCCTTTTATTAAAGTCTCAAAATTCCAGGAGGAGATCTGGCAGCCTGGCGGCCCTCATGGGGCCCATGGCTTTGCGGAGCATTTTTACAAATGCTTTGCTTTTTGGATACTCCTTTACATAAATAATTATATTCCTACTATTAATATTAGTCAATGGATTTTATGCAAAATTTAAAACTATTTTACAGGATTTAATTCTTTAAT
>QBLP01000141.1 GCA_003070825.1 Halanaerobium sp.
TGTATAAGAGACAGCCTAATCTATTGCCGCCTCCTGCGGCAGGATTAGCAAACAACAATAATATTCTTAAATGACTCAGTGATTGGCCACTAAATTGGTGAGTAAGATCTTCTTTTTTAAATGATTATTACTTTTATAAGATTTACATAAATATTTATTCATTCGAACAATATAATTTTAAATAAAACAGGGAAAATAAAGAAAGGTGGACTTGATGTGCTTAACATCAGTGAGTTAGAAAGAAAAACTATAACAGAATTACACGAAATAGCAAAGGAGATGGATGTCAGCGGCTATTCGCAGATGCGGAAAAAGGATCTAATCTTTGCTATTTTAAAGAAGGGAACAGAAAAAGGAGGGAATATCTTTGCTGAAGGTGTCCTGGAGATTATTCAGAGTGAAGGCTATGGCTTTCTCCGCCCTTCTAAGTATATTCCATCCAGTGATGATATCTATATTTCTGCTTCCCAGATCAGGCGTTTTGATTTAAGGACCGGTGATGTTGTTTCCGGTCAGGTCAGGGAGCCCAAGGATAATGAAAAATATTTTGCTATTTTAAGGATTGAGGCAGTAAACTATCAGGATCCGGAAAAAGCAAGGGAGCGCTCACACTTTGAGGATTTAACTCCTCTTTATCCGGAAGAGAGATATAAGCTGGAGTACCACAAAAATGAAATTTCTTCCCGGATGATCGATCTAATTGCTCCTATCGGCAAGGGGCAGCGGGGGCTTTTAGTTTCTCCTCCTAAAGCTGGAAAAACTGTACTCTTAAAAAAAGTAGCCAACAGTATTCGCTACAATTATCCGGAAAGCAAGATGATGATTCTTTTGATTGATGAGCGGCCCGAAGAGGTAACAGATATGAGGCGCTCGGTTGATGCAGAGGTAATTGCTTCAACTTTTGATGAGCCGCCTGAGGAGCATATTCAGGTAGCTGAGCTGGTGCTGGAGAAGGCCAAACGGCTGGTTGAGCACAAAAATGATGTAGTTATACTTCTAGACAGCATTACCCGGCTTGCCAGAGCTGCCAATGTGACCATTCCACCCAGCGGTAGAACTCTATCCGGTGGACTTGATCCAACAGCTATGCATTTCCCCAAAAGATTTTTTGGTGCTGCCCGGAATATTGAAGAAGGCGGCAGCTTAACAATTATTGCTACTTCCTTGGTTGATACCGGCAGTAGGATGGATGATGTAATTTATGAGGAGTTTAAGGGTACAGGTAATATGGAGCTGCACTTAAGCCGTCGTCTGGCAGAGAGAAGGCTCTTCCCGGCGATTGATATCAACCGCTCCGGAACTAGAAAAGAAGAGATGCTCTTAGGCGAAAAAGAGCTGGAGATTATCTGGAAGCTTCGTCAGCAGACTCAGGATATGACAGATTATGAGCTGATGAATACTTTCTTAAAACAGCTTAAAAATACTCAGGATAATGAGGAACTGCTGGAGATGCTGGATAAGGTATTTAAAGATTAGGTCCAAAATTTCCTCGATAAATTGTATAATTAAATGCACGGTTTGATTTAGAAAAAAATAGACACATACCTGTACCTTTTGTATAATGTTAATAGCGACAAAAACATTAGGAGGTAAAATAGAGCATTTATATAATCAACAGGATAAAAACTTTGCAGAAATAGGAAGAGAATTAAATTGTGATAGAACAACTGTGAGCCGAGAAGTAAAAAAAGGAACTATTGAAATAAGAGATTATGAATGGAGAATTATAGAGGTATACTCACCTGAAAAGGGGCAAGAAGTCTATGATCACAATGCAACAGGCAAAGGCCCCAATTTAAAGATTGGTACAAATGATGAGCTTGCTAAATTTATTGAAAAAAGAATTAAAGCTCATAAATCACCTGCAGCAGTAGCTCAAAATATAAGAGAATCAGATGAGTTTGATATGGAATTACACTGGAAAACAATCTATAATTATATAGATAAAGAAATCTTAGATTTAGATAGAGATGATCTGCCTCATGGTAACTATAAGACAGAAAAAGACAGGCCAAAAGAAAGTGCAAGTACCACCAGACGCAAGGAAGGTCGGACAATTAGAGATAGACCTGAAGAGGCAGATACTAGAGAAGAATTTGGACACTGGGAGATGGATTTGGTAGAAGGAATAAAAGAAAAAGGAGAACCTTTTTTGCTGGTCTTAACAGAAAGACAGACCAGAGAGGAAATCATAGAGAAAATACCTAACAAAAAAGCAGAATCAGTAATAAAAGGACTGGATAGAATAGAAAGACGATTTGGGGTAGTTAATTTTAGAGAGACTTTCAAAACGATAACCACAGACAATGGATCAGAATTTGCAGATTATGAGGGGATAGAAGAATCGTTTACAGGCAGCAGTATCCCCAGAACCAGCCAGTATTACTGTGATGCCTACTGCAGCTGGCAGAGGGGCTCAAATGAGGTAGCTAACAGGTTTATTCGAAGATTCTTACCTAAAGGCACAAGTTTCAAAGGGATCAAGAGAACCCTGGTAAAAAAGATTCAGGAATTCATAAATACTTATCCCAGAAAAATGTTTGACTACGGTAACTCAGATGAATTATTCAGAGAAAAACTAAGTTTTAGCATCTAGAAATACTGAAGGTACAGGTAATTTCAAAGAAATCAAAAAAATCGTGCATTACATGTTGCAATTCACCTCCAAAATTTCCTCTTCTTTTTCCCTTGCAACACTAAAAGGCCTGTGTTATAATAAATCTTAGCGTGAAGATTTATGTCTTCAGCCCGATTTTTGAGACATAAAATAATCGGTGTAACAACAATTATGTATGCAAGAGAGGTGATATAGATGCGTGAAGGAATCCACCCAGACGTAAAAGAAACCACAATAACCTGTGCCTGCGGCGAGGTTTATAAAACTAAGTCAACAGCTCAGAAGAAGATTCTGAGTAGGACGGTAAAGAAATCCTTTTTTCTGCTGCAGGGCTTAATTGCTCTGCTTTTTTTTTAGAAAAATTTTCATAAACTGGCTCTTAAATGAGTTAGTTTTTGATTTAATTTTTATTTAAAACTATGATCAGTAAACTAATGATGAGGTGGAAGAATTGTATAAAATTACAAAAAGCGGCTGGCTTGAGGTCATTACAGGTCCAATGTACTGCGGGAAAAGTGAAGAATTAATCCGCAGATTACGGAGGGTCAAAATTGCCAAACAGAAGGTAAAAGTTTTTAAACCAGTTTTAGATAATCGCTACAGCAAAAAAGATGTTGTTTCTCACAGTGGAGACAGTATAGAAGCAGTTCCGGTTGATCATCCAGAAGAAATTTTGGAGCGGATTGATGATAATGTTGATGTTGTTGGAATTGATGAAGCTCAATTTTTTCATGAAGATTTAGTAGAAATTTGTGAAAATCTGGCTGATAAAGGAATTAGAGTAATTCTGGCCGGTCTGGATAGAGATTTCCGGAGTGAACCCTTTGGTCCCATGCCGGAATTAATGGCCAGAGCTGAATATGTTGATAAACTGCATGCTATCTGTATCCAGTGTGGAGAACCCGCAAGCAGAACCCAGCGTTTAATTGACGGTGAACCGGCGGCAAAAGATGACCCGGTTATTTTAGTTGGTGCCTCCGAGGTTTATGAGGCCCGCTGCAGAAGCTGTCACGCTATCAAAGGGGAATAATCTGCTCTTAATTTTAAGATAATATGAGGTGAAATATAAATGTTTGATTTAGAAAATTTAGAGGAAAAACTGGATAAACTGGTAGATAATTATAAAAAGTTAAATTCAAAACTCAGTGATCCAGAGGTAATTAATGACAGCGATAAGTATCAGAAGCTGTTAAAAAAACATGCCAAGTTAAAAAAGATTGTAGACAAATATAAAGAATATAAAGAAGCAAAAGAGGGGATTCAGGAAGCAGAAGAAATGATGGAGCTTGATGATGATCCAGAAATGCAGGCTCTTTTTGAAGAAGAAATCGCAGAACTGAAGCCCAAAAAAGAAAAATTAGAAGAAAAGCTGCCAATTATGCTGCTGCCTGATGATCCCAATGACGAAAAGAACGTTATCGTGGAAATCAGAGCTGGAGCCGGAGGAGACGAAGCAGCACTTTTCGCCGCTGATCTCTACAGAATGTATACCCGCTACGCCGAAGGCAGAGGCTGGAAGGTAGAAATTATGAGTGCCAACGAATCAGGTTCTGGCGGCTTTAAAGAAATCATCTTTACCATCGAAGGGACAGATATCTTTAAATATCTAAAGTACGAAAGTGGAGTTCACCGGGTTCAGCGGGTGCCTTCAACTGAGTCAAGTGGGCGGATTCATACTTCAACTGCAACCGTAGCTGTTTTACCGGAGGCAGAAGAAGTAGATGTTGAGATTAATACTAATGACCTAACAATAGATACTTTCCGCTCCAGTGGACCTGGTGGTCAGAGTGTAAATACAACTGACTCTGCCATTAGAATTACTCATGAGCCAACAGGTCTAACAGTTTCCTGTCAGGATGAAAAATCCCAGCATAAAAACAAGGCCAAAGCAATGCGGATTTTAAGAGCCCGCCTGCAGGAGAAAAAAGAGCAGGAAAAACAGCAGGAAAGAGCTGAAGCCAGGAAATCTCAGGTAGGAACCGGTGACCGCAGTGAAAAAATCAGAACCTACAACTTCCCACAGGGGAGAGTAAGTGATCACCGCATCAATCTAACTGTTCATCAGCTGGATAAAATCCTTGATGGAGATTTAGATCAGGTAATTGAGCCCTTAATTGAGGAGGATAACATCAAAAGATTGGAGAAGATCTAAAATGAACATTAAAGAACTTCTTAATCGCAGTGATCAGTTTCTGGCAGAAAGAGGAATCGAAAGTTCCCGGCTGGATGCTGAGGTGCTGATGGCAGATCTCCTTGATATGGAGAGAATTAATCTTTATGTAAAATATGATTATCCCTTAAAAAGCACAGAAATCAACAGCTATCGTGAGATGATCAAAAAAAGAGCCCAGCATATTCCTGTTGCCTATATTACTGAAAAAAAGGAATTTATGTCTTTAGAATTTACAGTAAGAGAAGGAATTTTAATTCCTCGTCCGGACACCGAAAATTTGGTGGAAGCAGTTATTGAATACTGCCGCAATAAGGAACTTGATAAACCACAGATTATTGATGTAGGCACCGGCAGTGGTGCTATTGCTGTCAGTCTTGCCCACTATCTTGAAGACTCGAAAGTGGTGGGGGTTGATCTTTCTGCTCAGGCTTTAAAAGTTGCCCGAGAGAATATGGAAAAACATGAATTGAGTGAGCGGATGAGCATTCTCAAAAGTGACCTGCTGGCTGAATTTATCAAAAGGGAAATTAAGGGGATTGACATTATAGTCTCCAACCCACCCTATATTTCTGAGGCAGAGATGGAAGAACTTTCACCTGAGGTCAAAAAAGAACCGGAGACTGCCCTGAAGGCAGGAAAAGATGGTCTGGACTACTACAGGCGTTTAATTCCAGAGGCCGAAAAGGTGCTTAAAGAAGGCGGCAGTTTGTTTTTAGAGATTGGTTATCGGCAGGCCGAAGCAGTCAGCGAGCTCTTTGGTGACCGCTGGAAAGATGTAGAAGTCAAAAAGGACTATTCTGAAAATGATAGGATAGTTTCTGCTGTATTAAAAAAACTGTCTGAAAATGAAGCATAATAAACTTATTCTGCAGGAATCTAAAGTCAGGTGAATGTGATGGAATATAAAACTGAAATTAAAAAAACCAAATACCATAATAAATTTCAGCCTGGCCTGATCAAAAAACTGGCTCTTGATTTTGAACTAAGAGCACAATTAAAACAGGATCCGGCTGTAATTGAGGCAGCCGAACTTTTAAAAAAGGGTGAAATTGTGGCTCTTCCGACCGAAACAGTGTATGGTCTGGCAGCTGATGCTTTGAACTCTGAGGCTGTAAAAAAAATATTTAAAGCCAAGGGCCGTCCCCAGGATAACCCGCTGATTGTTCATATTGCTGACGAATCACAGCTTAAGCAGCTGGCAGCAGGCGAAATATCAGCAAAAGCTAAAAAATTAATGGAAAAATTCTGGCCGGGACCGCTGACAATAATTTTTCCAAAAAAGCAGGATGTTCCGGAGACAACTTCCGCTGGACTGGAGACAATTGCTGTTCGAATGCCGGCTCACCCGCTGATGCTGGCTGTAATTGAACTGGCTGAACTGCCGCTTGCAGCTCCCAGTGCTAATACTTCCGGTTTTCCCAGCCCAACCAGAGCTGAGCATGTATATAATGATTTAAAAACTAAAATACCACTGATTCTGGATGGGGGTTTTTGCCATTTTGGTGTAGAATCAACTGTTGTTGATTTAAGAGGAGATAGGCTTAAGGTTTTACGGCCGGGTGGAATCAGCCGCGAAGATATTTCCAACTTTTTAGGAGAAGAGGTTATTTTAGCAGCGGAGCTTAAAGATGATCAGGAGGTTCTTTCTCCTGGTACTAAATACCGCCACTATGCCCCTACAAAAAAATTATATACCTTTAATTTTGAAGATAAGATTTCAGTTTTAAACCAGGCTTTAAAAAGGGCGAAAGCTGAGAAAATTGCGATCATTACTGCCAGGGACAGTAAAATCAGCATTAAAAACCTTTCAGAAAAAAATATAAAAATTTTGAGAGTTTTTGATCATGAAGCACCGGAGGAACTGGCACAAAAACTTTTTGATTTGTTAAGAAAACTGGATGCCGATCAGAGTATAGAGGAAATTTATATTGAAGAATTGGATAAAGCAGGAATTGGAGAAGCAGTTATGAATAGAATTCACAAAGCAGCGGCTGCTGATCAATATTCTCAGCCGGGAGGTGGAGACAATTAAAAGAATTTTATTTGTTTGCACAGGAAATACATGCCGAAGTCCGATGGCCGAATATCTTCTAAAAGATATGATTGCAGAAAATGATGAGCTGCAGGCTAAAAACTGGGAAGTTCTTTCTGCCGGTATTTCGGCAGTTAAAGGTGCTGATGCCAATGACAAGGCCAGTGCTGTAATGTCAGAAATTAATATTGATCTGGCAGAACACAGTTCTCACAACATAGAAGAGATTGAACTAACAGAAGAAGATTTGATTATCACCATGACCCGCAGGCACAGTCGGGCTCTGGTACTTAAGCATCCGGATTTAGCAGATAAGATTTTTACTTTAAAAGAATTGAGTGAGCTGGAGGCTGATTCCAGAGATATTCAGGATCCTTTTGGACTTTCTGAAGAAAATTATCGAGAAACAAGGGATGAAATTCGTGATAATTTAAGGGCTTTATTGGAAAAATTAAAGAATTTTGAGCTAATTGAGGAGGACTGAGCCTCTTTAAGTAGAATAATAATATATGAAGGGAGTAATAACTTTGAGTGAATTACATGTAATGGATCATCCGTTAATTAGACACAAGATTGCAATTATGAGGGACAAAAATACCGGACCGAAAGAGTTTAGAGAGCTTGCTGACGAGGTGGCAACTCTAATGGCCTATGAGGTCACAAGAGATATGCCTTTAGAAGATGTAGAAATTGAAACCCCAATTACTAAAGGTAAGTTTAAAATGATTGCCGGTAAAAAACTGGGAGTTGTTCCGATTTTAAGAGCTGGCCTGGGAATGCTGGATGGCGTTTTAAAGTTGATTCCGGCTGCTCGAGTTGGTCATATTGGTTTATATAGAGAGCCTGAAACATTAGAAGCTGTAGAATATTACTGTAAGCTGCCAACTGATGTTGAGGAAAGAGATCTGCTGGTTGTTGATCCAATGCTGGCAACAGGTAATACAGCCATGGAAGCAATTAAATTTATTAAGGAAAGAAACCCACGCAGTATTAAACTAATGGTTTTAGTTGCTGCTCCTGAAGGAGTTAAGAAAATTCAGGATGCACATCCGGATATTGATATCTGGGCAGCAGCACTTGATGAAAAATTAAATGATCATGCTTATATTGTTCCTGGTCTCGGTGACGCAGGAGACAGACTTTACGGTACCAAGTAAAAAAATGTAGGCACCGGGTACTTGTAAAAATATTCCTATATTC
>QBLP01000142.1 GCA_003070825.1 Halanaerobium sp.
GCTTTAACAGAGCTGGCCGAAAGAATCATTATCAGACCGCTCATCACCAGAGCTAAAATTGTAAATGATAAAATTAAATCAGGCAGCTTTTTTCTCATATTTTCTCCTTAATTAATATTTTTTAAAACAGTCTCCTTAAATATTTTACCGCGCTCTTTATAACTTGCAAACATATCCCAGCTTGGGCAGGCAGGAGATAAAAGTAGAGTATTATTCTGATTTAATCTTTCAACTCCAAATTCTGCTGCTTCTTTCAGATTCTCTGCCCTGATTAACTCCAACTCATCATTTTTAAATAACAGAGCCAGTTTTTCAGCAGTTTCTCCAACCAGAATTAATGTTTTAACCTTCTTTCTGATTATTGAAGCCAGATCACTGAAATCAGCATTTCTATCCTGACCCCCGGCAATTAAAATTATATCCTGATCCAAAGTCTTTAAAGCCTTAATAGCAGCATCAGGATTAGTGGCCTTAGAATCATCAATAATTATGTATCCTTTTTTATTGTTAATATATTCCATCCGATGTGACTGCAGTTTGTATTCTGCAGCTGCCATTTGAATTTTTTCCAGACTCTGACCGGTCAGATAAGCAGCCAGAGCTGCAAAAGCAGCATTTTTACGGTTATGTTCTCCAGGTAAATCAATTTTTCTGAAATCAAGCAAATTAACATTATCTTTTTGATAATATGCTCTTATATGATCTATTATTAAATCTGCATCCTGCATTTTAGAGCTCAGTCCGATAACATCTGCCTCTAATTCGTCTTTGAGCTGATATAGATAAGGATCATCAAGATCAATAACTGCATAATCATTTTCTCTTTGATTTAAAAAGATATTTTTCTTTGCCTTTTTATAGTTGGATTCATTATGATGTCGATCCAGGTGATCTGGACTGTAGTTTAAATAGAGAGCAATTCGAGCCCTAAATTCTTTAACTGCCTCCAGCTGAAAAGAACTCAATTCTAAAATAACCTTTTCTCCAGCCTGAAGTTGATCAATAATTGAAATAAAAGGAATTCCAATATTCCCGGCCACTTTAACTGATCTGCCGTCCAAATCGCTCAGCATCGCTCCCAGCATTTCTGTGGTAGTGGTTTTACCGTTTGTCCCGGTAACTCCAATAATTTCGGCATCAGACTGCCTGAAGGCAAATTCAATCTCACTGATCGTTTCAATCCCTTTTTCCCTTGCTTCTTTTAAAACAGCAAGATCATATGGAACCCCGGGACTTAGAATAATTAGATCACTTTTTAAAATTTTATCTCCACTACCCCCGAGATCAAAGGTGATATTTTTACTGTCAACCCGGGCTATTAAAGTTTCCAGTTCTTCTCTAGTTTTTGAGTCCACAACAATAATTTCCAGATTAAATTTTGAAAGATATTTGACAAGTGCCAGTCCAGTTCTTGCACTAAAACCAAAAACTGCCACTTTTTGATAATCTAAACGCAATAACATCTAACTCCTTTAAAATTTATAGTAATTAAAACAGTGAACTCACAGCAAACAGTGATAATACTATCGTAATAATTACAAACCGAAATACAATTTTATTTTCTGCCAGTCCACTTAATTCAAAATGATGATGAATTGGTGTCATCTTAAATACTCTTTTTCCTCCAGTAACTTTAAAATACGGTACCTGAATCATCACTGAAAGAGTTTCTATCACATAAATACCACCGATAATTAGTAAATATATTTCGGCAGCTGTTAAAACTGCTGTTGCCCCCAAAAAACCTCCAATTGCCAGGGAACCAACATCTCCCATAAAGACTGAGGCAGGATTAGCATTAAACCAGAGAAAGGCAGTTGTAGAGCCAGCCATTATTAACATTAAAAGACTGTAATTATTAAGTCCCTGCAAATAAAAGATGGCCGCAAAAGCAGCTGAAACAACAGCAGTCACACCTGCTGCCAGACCGTCCAGCCCATCTGTTAAATTAACAGCATTGGAACTTCCTATAACAACGATAAAAGCCAGGATGAATTTAAAAACCTCTCCCGTTTGGAGATTACCCAAAAAAGGAATTATTATACTGTGCTGTTTAACAACAAAAACTGCAGTTACTGCAGTTACTAAAGCTGCAGCTGTCTGTAAAATAATTTTCTGCCAGGCCTTCAACCCTAAAGAACGCTCAAACTTAATTTTTAAAAAGTCATCTAAAAAACCTGTTAAAGCCATGATAAAAGTTGACAGCAGCAGGGCAGTATATTCGATATTCAGCGGTACAAAAAAAAATGAGAGAATCAAAAAAACTGAGATAATTAAAAGCCCACCCATAGTTGGTATTCCAGCCTTTTTAAGGTGGCTTTCCGGTCCATAATCCCGTACCTGCTGACCAAAATTTAATTTTTTTATATAATTGATAAAATAATTTCCACTAAATACAATTATTAATAGTGGCAAAATATATGCTAAAATATATTGCATTTTAAAGCTCCTCAGTTTTTAATGCAGCAGCTATTTCTTCTAAATGATTGGCGCGCGATCCTTTTATTAAAATTAAATCGCCCTTATTAATTGCAGCTGCAAGAAATTCAACACATTCTTGATTATTTTCTAAAGTAATAATTCTATCTGACGGCATCTTCTTACCTGCACCAGCCGCAATTTCTCTAGCTTCTGAACCTATTGTTACTAGCAGATCAACACCTTTTTTAGCTGCATAAAGCCCAACCTCACGATGTTTAGCCTGACTTTGCTCTCCCAACTCCAGCATTGAAGCTAAAACAGCTATTGTTCTCTTAGATTGATGGCCCATTAAAACATCAAGAGCTGCCTTTACTGCCAGGGGATTAGCATTATAGCTGTCATTAATTATTCTCACCCCTGATTTTAATTCAATAAACTCCATTCGGTTTGAAGAAAATTCAGCCTGATCTAATCCCTGCTGAACTTCAGCAGAACTGAGTCCATTCTCTAAACCGGTTATAACAGCAGCCATTGCATTATAAATATTGTGTTTTCCAGCTTTATAAAATTTAAAAGAATGATTTTTATTTTTATATCTAATCTTAAAATTTAAAATCTCATTTTTACTGTCAAAATTATACTCTAAAGTCTGCAGATCAGCACCCTTTTCAAAACCAAAATATATCACTTCTGCAGTCGTTTCTTTTCCCATTTTTCTGGTATAAAGATTATCATAATTTAAAATCGCTTTATTTGAAGATTTAAGCTGATCGATCAGCTCTTTTTTTGCTCGTGCAATGTTTTCTAAACTTCCCAGCTGCTTTAAATGTGCTTCGGCTACATTTGTAACAATACCGATATCTGGTTCTGCAATTTCTGCCAGCAGTTTAATTTCTCCCAGAGCACTCATCCCCATTTCAAGAACAGCAAAATCTTCTGCAGCTGTTAATCTCAATAGAGTTAAAGGTAGTCCAATATGATTATTATAATTACCTTCTGTTTTTAAACAGCTGTATTTTTGCTTCAAGACTGAATAAATTAAGTCTTTAGTAGTAGTTTTACCTGCACTACCTGTAACAGCAATCACTTTTAAGTCAGCAAACGACTTTCTATAATTATGAGCAATATCCTGCAGAGCTCTGGTAGTATCATCAACTTTTAAAATGGCTGTATCAGAAGCTTTAATAAAATCGTCCTCTATTTCCCGATCAACAATTACTGCTCCAGCTCCATTTTTCACTGCCTCTGATAGATAAAGATGTCCATCCTGATTTTCACCAATAATTGCTATAAACAAATAATTATCTTTAACTTCTCTGCTGTCAATAACAATTTCTTCAATTATCTCAGCTGTATTTCCCTGCAGCAGTTCTGCGCCAGAAAAATCAATTATCTCAGCTAAATTTAAATTTTGCATTTAAATCCCTTTCAATGCTGAAACCGCCTCATATGCTACCTGACGGTCATCCAGCTCTATTTTTTTATTATTTAAAATTTGATACTGCTCATGACCTCTACCCAGCAGCATGACAAGATCATCTTCTTCAGCAATTTCAACTGCTCTTTGTATTGCCTGTTTTCGATCCGCAATAATTTCGTAATCAGCAAAACTTTCACTAAAACCTGATTTGATTTCAGTAAATATTTTTTCTGGATCCTCACTGCGAGGATTATCATTGCTTACAATTGTATAGTCTGCATATTTTTCTGCCAATTCGGCCATAGCAGGCCTTTTACTCCGATCTCGATCACCACCACAACCAAATAGCACAATTAATCTGTTTTTGTCCATGGCCGCAGCAGTTTCCAAAACATTCTTCATTCCATCCGGAGTATGGGCGTAATCAACAACAATTTGAAAATTTTGGCCGGCATTGATAATTTCAAAACGCCCCGGGACAGAATCAATCTCAGCCAGAGCTTTTTCTATACTCACCGCTTCAACTCCCAGCAAATTGGCTGTCAGTATTGAAGCAAGAGAATTATAAATATTAAATATCCCACCCAGTCTTAATTTGAAAAGAGACTCTATTCTGCCACCACTTTTATATTCCATACCTCTTTGATGAAGTTTAAAATCTTTTGTATATAAATCAGCAACTTCAGAATCCAAACTATAAAAATACTTCTGGCCGCCAGATTTTTCTTTAATATAATCGGCATTTGAATCATCAAGATTGATTACTGCAAATTTATCCTGAGAAAGATGAGAAAATAACCTTGACTTAACTTCACGATAATTTTCCAGTGTTTTATGATAATCTAAATGTTCAGGACTTATATTGGTAAAAACCGCAGCCTCAAATTTCATTCCTGCAACCCGATATAAATCCAGAGCATGAGAGGAAACCTCCATAACTCCATATTTTACCCCTTCTTCTCTCATTTGAGCAAAATATCTATATAAATCAATTGATTCTGGAGTTGTTCTACTTGAAGCGAGTTCCTGATCTCCAATTATATTTTTAATTTTTTTTTAATGGCCTGAGTGATAAACTGATGACCATCCACTTCAAAACCACTGATAGCAATAAACATATTATCTTTTTCTACTTCTCTTGAATCATATTTTAATTCAGTAATTGTTTTGTTTAAACTGCCCTTTTTTAATTCAAAATCTATATTTTTTAGTAATTTTTTTAACTCCATATTTATTAACCTCCAAAATCCAGATCTCAATTTTAAACTAACGGAGTTTTAAATTTATTTGATTTGTAGTTTTAATTCTCCTGCCTGGATAAACTGATTGTCCAATCACTTTACCTGAACCAGACAATGAAACTTTTAAACCTTTTTGTTCTGCCAGTTTTACTGCATCATTTCCCTGCAGACCTCTAAAATCTGGTACTGCAATTAAGATTTCCTCTTTAGCTTCTTTTTTACTAAAGAGCCAGACAGTAGAATTGTAATTGCTTTTTATACCGGCAACAGGAAGTTGAGCTTTTACTATCTCTCCATCTCCAATTAGTTTAACATTAAATCCTTTTTCTCTCAAACTACTTTCAGCACTCAAAAAGCTTTCGCCTATTAAATTAGGTATCTCAATTTCCTGATCATTGTTTTGATAAGAAAATTGATCTTTAGTGTTAGGTTTAATATTTAAATAATTTAAAATATTAGCTGTTAGGTTTTTAAAAACAGGAGCAGCTGTCTGACTGCCGTAATATGTTTCACCTTTGATATCATATAAAATAGTTAGGACGACTAAATCCCTATCACCTGCAGGTACTATTCCAATAAAGGAAGAATCATAAATATCCTCATTATAGTGTTTGGCTGTACCGGTCTTTCCGCCAATTTCGTAACCCTCAATTGCTGCTTGAGTACCGGTGCCGCTTTCTACCACCTGTTTTAATAATTCTTTTGTCTTATCTGCAGTACTCTTTGAAATAACCTGTCTAATAATCTGAGGTTCGTTGATGATATTTTCAGACCTGCTTCCTGTATCCACTTTTTTAACAAGCCTGGGTTGCATTAATTTTCCTCCGTTGGCAACTGAAGAAACAGCTGCTGCAAGCTGAATCGGTGTTACAGAAATCCCATGACCAAAAGAAAAAGTTGCCAGCTCCACCGGACCAATTCTATCATATTCTGGAATAATTCCCCTGGCTTCAGCCGGAAGTCGGATTCCAGTCTGTTCGCCAAAACCAAAGGCTTTGATGTAGGAATAAAAAGTTTCTTTATCCATTTTTAGTCCAACTTCTACAAAACCGGGATTACAGGAGTTTTTAACAACTTCAGCAAAGGTCTGACTTCTATGACCACTATTGCTCCAGCAGTTAATTTTCTCATTTTCTACATAGATATGTCCAGGGTCTGTTAAAATATCATTTTCAGTTATTACTCCCTCTTCTAAAGCAGCTGCTGCCGTTATGATCTTAAAAGTTGATCCAGGTTCAAAAACATCACTGATCGCTCGATTACGCCAACTTTTTTCTGGATAATCCTCAAACTGATTTGGATTATAAAGAGGGGTATTTGCCATAGCAAGTAGATCACCATTGGATGAGTCCATAACTATTACTGAGCCACCAGAAAAATCAAACTTCTCAGCAGCATTTTTCAGTTCTTTTTCTGCCATATATTGAATTACTTCGTCTATTGTTAGATGAACATTATATCCGTCTCTCCCAGGTACAGCTTCTCGAACCCCATTGGGAATAGTTTTACCCTGAGCATCTCTTTCGATGATCATTTTCCCTGCTTTACCGCTTAAATAATTATTATAAGATAACTCCAGGCCACTTAGACCATTATTATCCACACCCGTAAACCCAATTATATGAGAAGCAAGTTTTCCCGCTGGATAATATCTTTTACTTTCTTCAGTAAATGTAATTCCCTTTAAGTTTTTTGCTTCAATCTGCTTATACAACTCATTACTAACTTTTCTCTGTAAAAAAATTGCAGCAGCATCTGAGGTAATCCTTCTATAAATTGTATTATAACTAATATCCAGCAGCTCAGTCAGTTCTGCAGCTGTTTTATTGGGATTAATAATATTATCCGGCAGAGCAACTACAGTCTTAGCTGGTAGGCTGACTGCAAGTTTCCTGCCGGTATTATCATAGATTATTCCTCTTTCTGAGTTAACCACAAACTCCTTTATTCTCTGATTTAAGGCTTTGTGCTCATATTCAGCACTATTAATTACCTGAATCCAGACAAGCCTAAGTGCCAGAATAATAAAAAGTATAAATATTATTGCGAAATAGAATATTATTCTATTTTTTTTACTTTCTTCAAATTGCTGCAAATTTAATCCTCCTACTCAAGTGATTCAGCCTGAACGGTAGTAACTTCTTTTACTATTTTATCATAAATTTGCGCTAAGAAAAACTTTTCTTTTGGAATATCTGCCATAAATTTTTCTTCTCTATTCATTTTATTATTATAGATAAGTGTTTCTTTTTCACTGGCATATACCATATTCAATTCATTTTTGGCAATTCTTTCCACCCGCGCCAGAGAAGTTTTACTGGCAAGTTTCACTTCCAACCTTTCATTTTTTGACCTAACTACTTCCAATCTATCTTCCAGTTCCAGTAGTCTAGAACTACTATGATTGATATTTAATATTTGAGAAACATATAACAAAATTGAAATACTTATAAAAACCAGCATAAATATGTATAATATTGTGAAGGCCTGTTTTTTAACATTAGTAAAATTATAGGATGATTCATTTAGATAATTGCTTTCTGAAGCCAAATTTATATAATCCTGACCCTGATACATTTTACTACCCCCTTTTATTAGTTAAATCTTCTCAGCTACTCTCATTTTCGCACTGCGTGAACGTGGATTTGCTTCTTTTTCAGTTTTAGAAGCCTGAACCGGACTTCTGGTTATAACTTTTACTTCCGCTTTTTTGTCACAAACACAGATTGGAAAATCAGGTGGACAGGTACAGTCATTTGCCAGATCTCTAAATTTGTGTTTTACTATTCGGTCTTCCAGGGAATGAAAAGTAATTATTACCAATCTACCACCTGGGTTTAAATAAGAAACTGCCTTATCAATTAAATTTTTTAACTGTTCTAACTCATTATTAGTTTCAATTCTTAAAGCCTGAAAAGTTCTGCGGGCAGGGTGTCCACCACTTCTCCTGACAGCCTTTGGAATAGCAGCTTTAATAACTTCCACAAGATCAGCGGTAGTATTAATTTCATTTTCTTTCCTCATTTTTACAATAAATTCTGCTATTCTGGCAGCCCAATTTTCTTCTCCATATTCCGAAATTATTTTTTCTAACTGCTCTTTAGAATAATTATTCACAATATCTTTTGCCGTTAATTTCTGCTCCGGGTTCATTCTCATATCAAGTGGACCATCCTTTTGATAACTAAACCCGCGCTCCGGATTATCCAGCTGAGGAGAAGAAACTCCTAAATCAAAAAGCATCCCGTCAACAGCTTCAATCCCCAGTTTGGCAAAAACCCGATCAAAATCTTGAAAATTAGAATGTTCTAAAACAAGTCTCTTTTCATTTGGAAATTTATCTCTGACCGCTTTAATAGCAGCAGTATCTCGATCAACTGCTATTAATTTTCCCTGTTCAGAAAGATTTTTCAAAATTTCTGAACTGTGGCCGGCTCTACCCAGAGTCCCATCCAGGTAAATCCCCTCTTCTTTTATTTTTAAATATTCAACTGCTTCGTTTAACAATACTGCCTGATGTTCAAAATCCATATTTATCCTTTCTAGATTCCAAGTTCTTCCATTGCGTCTGCAATGTCTTCATAAGAATCTTCTACATCATCCATGTAGCTGTCCCATTTTTCTTTGGCCCAGAGTTCGATTCGATTTGCCAGACCAATTATCACAATTTCATGTTCAAAATCTGCATAGTCTCTTAAATTTATTGGAAGGGAAACTCTTCCCTGTTTATCTAATTCACATTCGTTGGCTCCTGAAAAGAAAAAGCGGACAAAATTACGGGCGTTTTTACTGGTCATCGGGAGGGAAGTTAATTTTTTTTCTAATTCTTTCCACTCATCCATTGGATATAAAAATAAACAGTTATCAAGTCCTCTGGTGATGACAAACTGCTCACTCAGGTCATCTCTGAGCTTAGAAGGAATAATTAAACGTCCTTTTTTATCCATATTGTGAGTGTATTCTCCCATAAACATAATACCACTTCCCACTTTCCACCCTTTTGCTCCACTTTCCACCACTTAATAAATTTATTCTACATCGAAGAGAAAACTCCTTTATATTTCTCAAAAAAAATTATAAATTTTTACCATTTGAAAATAATTACTGATAAAATAGAAAAAACCCACCAAATGGTGGGTAATTAATCATCATTATTTAAATAAAGTTTTCTAGCCCGCGAAATTTTATCAAACCCATATTTTCTCTTTAATTGATCAATAGTTTGGTCAAGCTGATCCCCATTTTCATCTGTAAATAAATTTAGCTGTTCCTGACCCTCCTGGCATAAATTTGAAACTCCCAAACCAAGTAAGCGAAGAGGCTTAGTTAATAAATCATTTTGCATTAATAATTCTTTTGCTCGCTGATAAATTTCTTCACTGCTGTTTATGGCAACTTTAAGAGATTGCTGCCTGCTGTAAGTGCTGAAGTCTGAATATCTTACCTTGATAAACACAGTTGTACCCTTAAGTGAATTACTGTGGAGGCGAAAAGATACTTTTTCGCTCATTTTAAATAAATATGCAAAAAGCTTATCCTGATCACTTATATTATCAGCAAAAGTCTCTTCGTGGCTGACTGATTTAATTTCACTCCTACTTTTTACATCTCTGTTGTCTATACCCCGTGATAGAAAAAATAGCTTTACACCTGCTTTGCCATAATTATTTTTTAGTTCTTCTAGAGAATATGGCCATATATCACCTGCTTTGTAAATATTTTTTTCGGCAAGTTTAGCAGCAAAAACATCACCCACTCCCCAGATTTTATCAATATCCAGGTGGCGCATAAAACTTTTAATATCTTTTTTTCTAATTACTGTCAGTCCATCAGGCTTATCAAAGTCGGAAGCCAGTTTGGCTAAAAACTTGTTAACAGATACACCAACAGAAATTGTTAGATCTGTTTTCTTT
>QBLP01000143.1 GCA_003070825.1 Halanaerobium sp.
TCATTGTACTGAGCAAAAATCTCCCCCAGTGAGCTGCTTTTTTTACTGCTGAGTTCTTTTTGATCAAGATTATCGTTTATTTGTTTATCTTTTTTATTTTTAGCATTATCTCTTCTTGAATTTGTTCTCGATCTCTTTAAAATTCTATCCTTACTTTCAGCCAGGGATTTCTTTTCAGCTTCAGCTATTCTATTTTCTAGCTCATTCTGATCAAAATTTTCTTCAGCTTGAGAGCCTTTCTTTTTAATTTCTTCACCAGCCTGATCAATTGTCAGATCAAAGTTTTTTCTGACAAAATCAAACCCCCTTTTGAAAAATGCTAATATCTGAAAAATAATGAAAAAGAATATTATTAATGTAGGAAGTACAAAAATAAGATCTTCCATATTTCACCTCCAGCATCGATGACAGTTTAAACAATTAATTTTCATTCTGCTTATCTTTTTCATTTTCTGAAGTTTCGGAAATACTGGTTCTCATTTTTGTATCTGATTCCACATTTTTAAGATTCATATAATCCATTACTCCCAGATTACCCTTTTTAAGAGCTTCGGACATTGCCAGTGGAACTTCTGCTTCGGCTTCAACAACTTTAGCCCGCATTTCCTGGACTCTAGCTTTCATTTCCTGTTCTTCAGCTACTGCCATTGCTCTTCTTTCTTCAGCTTTAGCCTGAGCGATTTCTTTATCTGCTTCTGCCTGATCTGTCTGCAGCTGGGCACCAATGTTTTTACCAACATCAACATCAGCAATATCAATAGATAAAATTTCAAAAGCTGTTCCGGAATCAAGACCTTTATCTAAAACAGTTTTAGAAATTGAATCCGGATTTTCCAGTACTTTTTTATGTGACTCTGCAGAACCGACTGTAGTAACAATACCTTCACCAACTCGGGCCAGCACAGTTTCTTCTCCAGCTCCACCTACAAGACGATCTATATTTGCTCTAACTGTTACTCTAGCAGTTGCCATCACCTGAATACCGTCCATTGCTACCGCAGTGACAATTGGAGTCTGAATAACTTTTGGATTAACACTCATTTTAACTGCTTCTAAAACATCTCTTCCTGCCAGATCAATTGCTGCAGCTCTCTCAAATGTTAAGTCGATCTCTGCTCTTTGAGCAGCAATTAAAGCATCAACTACTCGGTCAACATTTCCTCCTGCCAGGTAATGAGCTTCCAGTTGATCACTGCTTAAACCCTTACCTGCCTTATGGGATTTAATCATCGGTCCAACAATTGAAGAAGGCACTACTCTTCTTAAACGCATACCGATTAAATTGAAAAAGCCAACCTTAACTCCGGCAGCCGTTGCCGAAATCCATAAGCCAATTGGGATAAAGTAGAAAAACAAAACAAAAAATAATATTAAAGCAACTAAAATCAAAATTGAAAATATTTCCATTGTTTATTCCCCCTCTGATATTTCTCTAACAACAACTCTTGAGCCTGAAACAGAAATAACCTTTACTTTTTTATCTTTTTCTATAAAAGCACCTTCACTAACTGCGTCAATTCTTTTTCCATTAATCTCAATTGTACCTGCCGGACGCAGTTTGGAAAGAGTTTTCGCTTCCTGGTCTAAATAATCTTTTTTAGAGCTTGAAGAATAATAATTTTTAGAACTACTTTCTAAAGATATCCGCTTCCAAAAACGGCTGCTGCCGAACTTCTTAACCATAAATACTGCAATCACCATTGTAAATAAAAATACTGCCAGCAGCACATTTATTGCAATTGTAGTATTGGGAAAAATAAAAAACAAGCTAACAAGAACTGCTGTAATCCCACTAATACCTGCAATTCCAAACCCGGGAATAATAAACACTTCTGCCAGAATTAAAATCACACCAATGATAAAGAGTACTACAATTCCAGTTCCAATGGCTCCAGTAAAAATATGACTGGCAAAAAATATCAGTAAGGCTATAATTCCAACAGTTCCTCCCAGAGCAAAGCCGGGAGTCAGCGCTTCAAAAATCAGAGCTGAAAAGGCAATAATTAAAACCAGAGAACTGATATAAGGGTTGCTAATAATACCCATAATTTTTTCTAAATTGGTTTTTTCTACTGTCCTAATTTCATTTAAATCAACTTCTCTAATAGCTGCTACATCAGCAAGACTTGAAGCCTTAAAATCTGCCATCTGATATTCCAGCGCCTCTGCTGCAGTCAGAGTTAAAAGTTTATCTTTTGCTATCAGACCTTCAATTTCTATTGCAGCATCAACCATTGCCTCTGCAATTTGAGGATTTTTGTTTCTTCTCTCTGCTGTAGCTGCAAATTCTTTTCTTAAAGCAGAAATATATTTCTCTTCATTAGGCCTTGTCTCAGCAGCTCCAATACTCGCTGAAGGAGAAATGTATAACTCTTCCCCTGCCAGAGCTATTAAGGCTGCAGCAGACCAGGCTCTGCCGCTGACAAAAGTAATTACCTCTACTTCTGAGTCTAAAATTCTATCTCTTATTTTTAAAGCAGGGTCTACATAGCCTCCAAGAGAGCTGATTTCTATAATCACAAAATCTACCCCTGCTGCTTCAGCCTGGCTCAGATTTTTATCTATAAAAGCATATTCTGCACTGTTAATTTCTCCATCAAGTCGGATATGCATTACTTCTGCTTCTGCAGCAGAGCTATAAAAAGTAAAAGTTAACATTAATATTAAAAAAATTAAAATTTTTCTTCTCATAATTGAACCTCCAGTATAGAGGAATAAAGAAGGGGAATTCCCCTTCTTTTAAATTCTATTTTAATTTGATATTTAGCTGCTCAATTTTTCTTTAACTTTTTCACTGACCATTGAGCCGTCAGCTCTACCTTTTATTTTAGGCATGATTGCCCCCATTACCTGACCCATATCAGACATATTCTCTGCTCCTGTTTCGGAAATAACTTCTTCTACAAGCTGGTCAATTTCTTCTTCTGACATCTGTTCAGGTAAATATTCCTGGAGAATCTCAATTTCTTGATGCAGTTTTTTCATAACATCATCTTTCCCTGACTTTTCAAAATCAGCAAGTGAATCTTTGATTTGTTTAACCTGCTTTGCAATCACAGCTGTTACACCCTGATCATCTAATTCCTCACCAGTTTCAATCTCCTTATTTTTTATTTCTGACCTGGTCATTCTAATTACAGAAAGTCTGGCCTTATTCTTTTCCTTCATTGCTTTTTTCATATCTTCCAATAGTTGTTCTTTTAATTCACTCATTTTAACATCTCCAATCTATTTTGCAGTTAAGCGGTTATATTTTTTAAAACACATTTTTAACCTGGAGGCCACTGCAGTTCACGACCACCTAATAAATGAAAGTGAATATGATAAACAGTCTGGCCACCTTCATCTCCACAATTACTAACCAGTCTGTAACCTGAATCAGCAATTTCATTTTCTGCTGCCATTTTTTTAGCTACTTGATAAACATGACCAATTAAATCATTTTCGCTTGTCTCTAAATGGTTTAAATCAGCTATATGTTTTTTGGGAACAATTAATAAATGAACAGGTGCCTGAGGATTAATATCTTCAAAAACTACTACCCGATCATCTTCATAAACAAAATCAGTATCCATCTCACCTGAAGAAATCTTACAAAACAAACAATCTGCCAAGAAAAATCCCTCCTTTTATTTTTTCTAATTTCAATTCTAAAAGAATATCTCAGATTTTTTTAGAAAAAGTGACTATTAACTATATTCGCTTAAAAGAATAATATTCCTGCTAATCTATTATTTTTCCCAGGATATGATGAGAATCAAAAGACTCTTCCAGCCTAACTTCAACCAGCTCATTTTTTAATTCATCAGGTCCATCAACTAAAACCTTCAGATAGTTATCAGTATATCCTGTTAATAAATCAGTCTGATGATCTCTTACCTCTTCTATTAGGACCTCTCTTTTTTCTCCTAAAAATTCTTTTTGATAATCGAGCATTAAAGCTTCATTAATTAATCTTAATTTTCTACTGTACTCAGTCACAATATTCCCATTCAACTGATCCATTTCTGCTGCAGGTGTACCTTCTCTGGCTGAATAAGGAAAAACATGTACTTTAGCAAAATTAATCTCCTTTACTACTTCAACAGTTTGAGCAAATGTTTCTTCTGTTTCACCGGGGAAACCAACTATTACATCTGTAGTTAATGCCAGATCGGGTATTCGTTTTCTGAGTTCAGCCACAGTTTCTTTAAACTCTGCAACAGTATAGGGGCGCTGCATGGCATCCAGAATTTGATCACTACCACTCTGCAGCGGAAGGTGTAAATGGGGACAGAATATATCTTCATCTGCAATTAAATCCATCATTCCCTGGTCAATTTCGGTACCTTCAATTGAGCTTAAACGAACTCTTTTTAAACTTTCAATTTCAGATAGGCTCTGCATTAATTCTGTTAAGGCTTTAGAATCACCATTTTCACTACCATAAGCCCCCAGATGGGTTCCGGTTAATATAATCTCTTTTACTCCCTGCTGAGAGAGCTTTCTGATTTCTGCAACCACATCTTCTTTTTTGCGGCTGCGGACAGGTCCTCTCGCATAAGGGATAATACAGTAGCTGCAAAACTGATTGCAGCCATCTTCAATTTTAACGTTAGCTCTGGTGGTGTTAGAAAGCCGCTTTAAGTTTAATTTCTCATAGTCCTTAAGTTCTTTATATTTTTTTATTTCAGCATCTACATCTCTACCGGCCAGCATCTCTTCTGCTTTGTCCAATATTTTTCCCTTATTATTGCTGCCCATTACAAAATCAATTTCTTCAATCTCACTTACTTCATCCGGAAAGGCCTGAGTATAGCAGCCTACAATTGCCACCAGACTATCTGGAGATCTTCTTTTAGCTCGCCTTGCAATCTGCCTTGTTTTGCGAGCAGCCTCATTAGTTACAGTACAGCTGTTAACTATATACACATCTGCCATTTCGGAAAAATCTACAATCTGATAGCCATTATCTAAAAATATATCAATTACAGCTTCAGTTTCATACTGATTCACTTTACAACCCAGGGTATAAAAAGCTGCCTTTTTAATCATTTTTAATCACCAAGTTCACCTTTCTCATATAAAATTGCTGTTAAAGCAGTAATTCCTGCTGTTTCTGTTCTTAATATTCTTGGTCCCAGGCTAATAATTTCTGCTTTTAGCTCAGTTTTGAATTTCTCAACTTCTGCTTCCGAAAAGCCACCTTCCGGACCAATAATCACCAGAATATTTGCTTCCTGATTAACTGGATTATCCCTAAAAAAATTCTTAATTGAATAACTTTTTTCATCTTCCCATAAGATTAAAACATAGTCAAATTTATCCTTTAAATTTTTAAGATTATCTGAAC
>QBLP01000144.1 GCA_003070825.1 Halanaerobium sp.
GTCATATAAAGTCATTTTTACTTAAAAAAACACTCTTTTTTTGATAATTAAGCAAAAAAATCAAAAAAATTTGATTTTTATGCAGGAGATTTAAATTTAGTATTGAATATATTAAATAGTGAAATGGATTTCATTATTTTCAGGGAGCGAAAATTATGGATGTAACTATGAAAGATGTAGCAAAATTAGCCGGCGTCTCATTAAGCACAGTTTCGCGTGTTTTAAATGATAGTTCTTTAGTTAGAGAAGAAACAGCCAGAAAAGTTCAGAAGGCTGTTGAAAAACTGGACTATCAAATAAATGATTCTGCTCGAATACTGAGAACCAACACAAGTAACTTAATTGGAGTTATTGGTGCAGGTATGGAGAGGCCTTTTCTGGCTAATCTGCTTAAAGGAATTGAAGCAGAAGCGAGAGAAAGAGGCTATGCTCTGATTTATGGAGATTCTGATGGAGAATTTGAAAAGGAGCAGAATTATCTTAATATTATGAAGCAGAAGAAGATTGATGGTATAATTCTGATTACAACAAATTATTATAATGACCTGCTTTCAATTGTTAAGAACTACCAGATTCCAGTAGTTTTTGCTTCAGGCTATATTAGTGATCCGGATATTAGTTGTGTAACAGTAGACAATGTAGCTGCTGCCTATGATATTGTTGAGTTTCTCTGTCAGGCAGGGCACAAAGACATCGCTTTTATCAAGGGGCCTGACTTAGATTTACTTGCCAGTCAGGAGAGACTTAGAGGAGTTAAACTTGCATTAAGGCTCAGTAATATAAAATATAATCCAAATCGTTTTATAGAAGGAGATTTCACTTTTGAAAGTGGCTATTCAGCGGCGAAGAAAATTATCAATAAATTTCCTGATGTAACTGCAATTTTTGCTTTTAATGATGAAATGGCTGTTGGTGCAATAAGATATTTAAAAGAACAAAATATTAAAGTGCCGGAAGACATTTCAGTTGTTGGTTTTGATGGGATTGAGCTTGGTAAATATACTGATCCAGCTCTAACAACTATCAAACAGTCAGGCTATCAGCTTGGTTTAAAAAGCATTGAAATGTTGAATAAAATTATCAATAAAGAGAAAATTGAAGATAATAAAGTCTTTATTCCACATAAACTTGTGGTTAGAGAAAGTACAAATAAATTAAATGAACTTACTACTAAGAAGGAGGTGGTAGTAAATAATAGGGGGTAGTTAAGATATATTCTTAACATAATTATTTAATTAATTAACTTTAAGGAGGAGAATTATTAATGAGAAAATATTTGCTTTTAGTTTTAGCTTTAGTTTTAGTGGTTTCATTTACAGCTGTAGGGTTTGCTCAGGATAAGACAGAGATAACTGTTGCTGCTGGTAGTGTTGGTAAAGAACTTGAATTAACTCAAAAGGCAGCTCAGATGTATATGGAAGAAAATCCTGATGTAAAAGTTAATGTTCTTTCTACACCAGATCTTGCAAATGATAGATTAGGCTTATATCTTCAGTTTTTAGAAGCAAAAAGTCCAAAAGTTGATGTCTATCAGGTTGATGTTATCTGGCCTGGAGATTTAGCTCAGCATTTTATTGATCTGAATGAGTATGGTGCAGAAAAAGTTGCAGATAATCATTTTCAGGAAATCGTTCAGAACAATACTGTTAACGGAAGACTTGTTGCAATTCCTTGGTTTACAGATGCAGGGCTTTTATACTATAGAACCGATTTACTCGAAAAATATGATCGTAAAGTTCCTGAAACATGGTCTGAGTTACAGGAAACAGCTAAATATATTATGGAAGAAGAAAGAGCAGCTGGCAACCCTGACTTTTATGGTTATGTCTGGCAGGGTAATGCTTATGAAGGACTTACCTGTGATGCATTAGAATGGGTATTCTCCAATGGTGGAGGTACAATTGTTAGTCCTGATAAGAAAATAACTATCAATAATGAAAAAGCGATTGAAGCAATCGATATGGCAGCTGGCTGGGTTGGAGACATTTCTCCTACAGGTGTAACCGGTATGGGAGAAGAAGATGCAAGAAAAATGTGGGAAGCTGGTAATGCATTATTCATGCGCAACTGGCCTTATGCTTACACATTAGGTAATGCAGATACAAGTCAGATTAAAGGTAAATTTGATGTTGCACCTCTACCTGCTGGTGACAGTGGTAGTTCTGCTGCAACACTTGGTGGCTGGAACCTATCAGTTAGTAAGTACAGTGAACACCCTGAAGCAGCTGCTGATTTTGCCTTATTCCTGGCTAGCGAAAAAGTTCAGAAAATGAGAGCTATTGAAGGTTCATTTAACCCAACAATCAAATCATTATATCAGGATGAAGAAGTATTAGAAGCAGTTCCTTTCTTCGGTAAATTATATGAAGTATTTACCAATGCTGTTGCTAGGCCTTCTACTGCAACTGCACCAAAGTATAATCAGGCATCCGAAATTTTCTTCCAGGGAGTACACTCTGTATTAACTGGTGAAAGTGATGCTACTACTGCAGTTCAGTATATGGAATTAGATCTTAAAGATCTACTTGGTTATGAAACAGGAGAACCAAGACAGCCGTAATTGTTTTATTTAGTTAAATAAAATGGGGAGGGCCGCTTTTTGGCCCTTCTTAATTTCATTAAAATGAGGAGGTTTACTGATGGCAAAAAAGGCAATGTCAGAATTAGCAAAAGAAGAACAGAAACTTGCTATTAAATTGTTGATCCCAACCTTTATTATTTTACTTGTTATTGCATTATATCCGCTGGGACAGGTTTTTTATACCAGCTTTACCAATCGGACTTTTGCAGGTACCGGGACAACAGAGTTTGTGGGTTTAGATAATTATCAAAAATTACTAGCTTTTTCTATAGAAGAGTTACCACCAGTAGTAGACGAGGAAACCGGTAAGGTTAAAATTGATGAGGAAACAGGAGAAAAAGTTTTTCAAAGTCCAATTCAGGTACTGCCCAGACAGCCAGAGCTTCATCGGCCGGTATATACCTTTAATTTTTTTGGCAGTAAATATGTTGTTGGAGCTGTTACTCCAGATTTTATCAGGGCTGTTTTTAATACAATTATTTTTACTGTTTTTTCAGTTTTGATAGAAACAATATTAGGACTTGGAGTAGCTTTAGTAGTTAATAGTGAATTTAAGGGAAGGGGTATGATGAGAGCAGTTATGCTCGTACCCTGGGCTGTTATTACTGTTGTCTCTGCAAAAATGTGGCAGTGGATGTTTCAGCCAACAAGAGCAGGACTATTTAATATGCTGCTGGATAAATTTGGTATAGGTACAGGTAATTTTTCCTTCCTCACAAATCCAAGTCTGCAGATGCCTGCAATTATTGCTGTAGATGTCTGGAAAACAACTCCTTTTATGGCACTGCTTTTACTGGCAGGTCTGCAGCTTATTCCGCAGGAATTATATGAAGCCGCAGAAGTTGATGGGGCTAGTAAAATAAGACAATTTTTTACTATTACTTTACCACTATTAAAGCCATCTGTTGCAGTAGCCTTAATTTTTAGAACTTTAGACTCTCTTAGAGTTTTTGATGTTTTTCAGGTATTACTTGCACAAAAACGATATTCAATGGCCAGTTTTAACTATTTCCAGCTTATTTCTGCCAGACAGATGGGAATGGCTTCAGCAATTGGAGTTATTATCTTTATTTTAATTTTCTTTTTTGCGCTGGCTTACATGAAAGCACTGGGAGTTGATACAGAATGAGTAAAACTCAAAAGAAAGTACTTAAAAAAATATTGTTTTATTTTGTGCTGGCAGTTATAGTTGTTTACTTATTATTTCCATTTTATTGGGCGGTGAACTCATCTTTAAAATCACAGGCCCAGCTTTCAATGACACCAGCTACCTTAATTCCTAGAGATCCCGATACTGGTGAAATATCAATTTTTACCCGCAACTATTTTGCTATCTTTAAAAATGGACAGTTTTTACGAGGTTTAGTTAACAGTTCCATTGTTGCTACTTCGACAACAATTTTATCACTAATTGTTGGTTCATTTGCAGCTTTTGCTTTAGGAAAATTAAGATTTAGGGGAAAAGAACCGGCATTATACGTAATTTTAGCGATGACAATGTTTCCCCAGGTAACTGTTTTATCTGGTTTATATGCAGTAATTAATGCACTTAATTTAAGTGCCCGTTTTAGTATGATCTTTACTTACATGCTGTTTACACTTCCATTTACTACCTGGGTTTTAACATCATTTTTTAGAGATTTACCGAAAGAAATTATGCAGTCAGCTCAGGTTGATGGTGCAACTCCATTTCAGACTTTCCATATGATATTATTACCACTAACTGCTCCAGCTTTAGTTACAACTGGACTTTTAGCATTCATTCAGGCCTGGAATGAGTACTTATTTGCTCTAACATTTACTTCGATTGATCCTAGTGCAAGAACCGTACCTGTAGCCATTCAGTATTTTTCAGGTGAGTTTGCAAGACAGGAGCCCTTTGGAGAAATCATGGCAGCTGCAGTTGTTGTAACAATTCCAATTGTGGTGCTTGTGTTAATCTTCCAGAAGCGTATTGTTGCTGGTTTAACTGCTGGTGCTGTTAAAGGATAAATTTCTAACAGATTGTTAAAATAAGAATTTAGTAAATTTGAGCTTTAATTTTATAAGGAGATATAAATTAGTAACATCAATAATAAATACTTAACTGATTAGAAATTAGAGAAAATCAGGCCATCAAACTATGAGATAACTATATTTTGATGGCCTAATTTATTTGTTATAAGGAGGCGTAAAATTGGACTATCAAGATTTTTTTAAAATTAAAGATGACTGGAATATAAAAATTGAAGAATTAAAAGATGAACAATTAGTACATTATGGAAGCAATCTATTATGTGGTAATGGTTATCTTGGTTATAGGGGGACTTTAGAAGAGTGGGGAAAGGATGAGTATCAGGCCTGTGTTATAACTGATACCTATGATATGGCTGACGGAAAGTGGCGAGAATTATCAAATTCTCCCAATGCTTTATTTACAGAAGTAAAAATTGGAGGAGAAAAATTAGGTGATTATCCAGATGAAGACTTAATGACTACTGAACTTGATTTTGATTATAAATATGGAGTTTTCAAAAGAAATTCTAGAGCAAAAAATTCAACAGCTGAAATTGTATCAGAAAGATTTGCTTCTTATGATAATCTTCATTTAATTGCCAATAAATATCAACTAAATAATCTAGAAGAAAATAAAGTTGAAATAAGGCTGGGAATTAAAGGAGATATCTGGGATTTGAATGGCTCTCATCTTGAGAATTTTAGTGGAGAGTATGAC
>QBLP01000145.1 GCA_003070825.1 Halanaerobium sp.
ATAGGTAAAGTATACCATAATTGGATATGAAAATGAATTAATTCAGCTATATTAAATAAAAGAACAATAAAAACCCACACTAAATAGCGAAGAGGCAGAAATATTAAGGTAAAACTCGAAAAAGCGAGAAATATTCACCAGCGGATGCTGCCTGACAGACTGGCTGAACCTGCTGATTATTTTATCAGTGACTATTATCAGCCGGCTGAATATATTGGTGGTGACTATTACAATATTTTTAAGATTGACCACGGGGCAATGGATCCTTTTTTTGATCAGTACCTGCTTTATTTTTTTGATGTCTCAGGTCACGGAATTGACAGTACTCTTTTATCAATTTTTGTTAATGACAGTATTGAAAACTACTTCAAACTGCGGCACAGTCCCGGCGAAAAAATTTCGACCAGGGAATTAATGAATTACATAGATCAGCGATATCAGAAAGAGGATTTTCCTGATGACTATCTGGTCTGTCTGTTTATTGCAGTCCTGGACAGGAAAAAGAACACTTTAAGCTACAGCAGTGGAGGTTTTCAGTATCCAATTTATAAGCTGGCTAATCAGGAGAGTCTGGAAGAAATTAATATTGGAGGGCTGCCTATTTCTACAGCTCTGGGAGCGCTTAAGGACAGCCGTCAGGAAAAGACAGTTGATTTTAAGAAAAATACCACCCTCTTTCTTTCTACTGATGGTCTGCTGGAACAGAGCAGTGGCTCAGAAATATATTTTCAGCAGCTGCAGCAAATTTTAAAAAAATATAAATTTTTGCCGGCTCCTTTTTTAAAAGATTTAATCCGCAGTGATTTTTATAATTTCACCGGGGATAATCAGGGCAGTGATGATATAACATTTCTTGTGATTGATAGACCACAGGGAGAACTTATTAACCTTCATCTCAGCGGGGAGAATGCAGAGGATAAAAAGCTGGAAATTATGGAGTTTATAAATCAGAATTCCTGGTCCAACCACAGCCAGCTTGGGACCCTAAAAGATATTATTTTAAGCCAGTTAGAAAACTTAAACTCCGAGCTTAAAATTAAAGCACTCAATAATCAGCAGCTTTTAATATTTAGTCTGGAAAATAGTGAAGTCGGCTGGGAATCGCTGATCAATAATTTTCCAGAATTAACTTCAATCACTGAAAAAGATTTGAATTTAGCTCATAATCAGCTGGAGGATATCTTATTTAGCAGAGAAGAAATTTATTTCAGCAGCTCAAAGGATAGAATTTATTTTATGCTGCTCAAAAAAGAAAATTTAAATTAATTAAGCTATAAAAGCTTTAAATACTGACCAAAAATAGATAATAAATGGGGTGTTAGAATTGTTAGAAGAATCATTAGAACTGCTTGTAGAAAAAAATACAGCTGTTTTAAAATTTGATGGAGAAGTTATTTTCGATAATTCAAATCAGCTGAAAGAAGAAGCAAAAGAGAGGCTTAAAGGGAAGACGGAAGTTGATAAACTAATTATTGATCTTTCAAAGGTTCCCTATCTTGATAGTTCAGGAGTTGGAGTGCTTTTATCTTTATTTAAATTTATGCGAACAAGAGAGGGCTCACTCGCAATTGCAGAACCAAATGCTAAGATCAGGCGTGTTTTCGATGTTACAAAAATGACAGAAATAATCCCAGTCTATATGAGCCTGGAGGAAGCAGTTAATCAGAATTAATCCAAGCAGATCTGAGGTGCATTAAATGCAGAAGCCAGAACTAGAAAAAGAATTTATCATTGGCTGTCAGGCAGCAGAAATTACACCACTCTTAAAAAAAGTTTTGCAGGAGATTGAGAGCAGCTCTTTAAAAGCTGAGGAAATTAAATTCAATCTGGAACTTGCTGCGCGAGAGATGCTGGCAAATGCGATTGAGCACGGCTGTGCATTAGCTGCTGAAAACAGCAGTAGAGTGGAAATGAAGATCAGGATTGAACTTAAAATTACTGAAAAAGAACTCAGTTTTAAAGTCAGTGATCCGGGACCCGGATTTGCGTGGCAGAAATATAATCTAGAAACAATGCCCAGATTTGAAGAAAAGGGGCGGGGTTTGAAGATGATTTATCAGGTTGCTGATCAGATCAAATTCAATTCCTGTGGGAATCAAATTACAGTTATTTTTAAAGTTAACTAAAAAATATAGAGATAAAAAACGGGGGGAAGAAAGTGCTAAAAAAAATCAAGGGATCTATGTTTGCAAAATTTGCTTTATCTTTTTTAATTATTATAGCTCTATTTGCTGCAGCCAGTTATGTTGAATATTATTATTCACATCGAGTAATTGAGATGGAAGAAGAGATAATGGAAATGCAGGATTTTCAATTAGAGCTTGCCAATTTAGAGATCGACCATCATCTCTGGATGATCAGTCTTTATGATATGATGATTGGGGGACCGGCACCTGAACTTGGGGACCACACTGAATGTAATTTAGGCCAGTGGTATTATAATATTACACCTGAGGATTATTTTAGCGAACCATATCAGGCGATGGAAGAGCCGCATACTCATTTGCACAGGCACGGTCAGGAAGTTGTAGCTCTATTTACAGATGGTGAGGAAGAGGAGGCCAGAAGGGTCTTTAATGAAGATATTAAGCCGGATTTAAATCTGGTTAGAGAAAACTTAGGAGAAATGATCAGCTTAACTGAGGCCGAAATCGACCGGATGAAGGTTGAAAAAAATGAGATGATGACTTTATCTGATACTATTTTCTACTCGGCCACAGTAATTATGCTTTTACTGTCAGCCTTAATAGCCTGGATTTTGACCAGAACTACAGTTGGGCCGATTAATAAACTGGTTGAGCAGGCTGACAAGGTGGCCGGCGGTGATTTAAGACATAAGGTTGAAAGCAAGAAAACTGATGAGCTGGGAGTTCTGGTTCAGTCCTTTAACAATATGATTGAAACCCTGCGCACCTTAGTCAGCAGTATTGATGATAATTCTGATGCGGTGGTAACAGCGGTCAAAGATTTAAATGTAGTTTCCGAAGACACAGGCCGCGGCTCAGAAGATATTGCCCGCAGCATTACTGAAGTTGCTGAAGGCAGTGAAAATATTGGGCGAGAAATTGCCAGTGTTAAGGATGTTGCTGCTCAGCTGGATCAGGAAGGTGAAACTCTGAAAGTTAATACAGAAGAAAGTTTAAAAATGGCAGATCAGTCTGCAGAATCAGCTGAAAAGGGACAGCAGGCTATTCAGCAGGCAATCAGTCAGCTGGATGTGGTCAGTGAAACTGTTAATTTTGCAACTGAAGCTATCGAAAAACTTGGTAAGCGCTCTAAAGAAATCGGAGAAATGGTTGCCATGATTGAAGGAATTTCTTCGCAGACAAATCTCCTGGCTTTAAATGCAGCTATTGAGGCTGCTCGCGCTGGAGAAAAGGGCCGCGGTTTTTCAGTTGTGGCCGAAGAAGTAAGGGAACTGGCAGAAGAATCTTCTGATGTAACAACTCAGATCAGCTCTTTAATTGAGGATATTCAGTCAGAGACCACTGCAACCGTTAACTCCATGGATACCAATATTGAAGAGGTAAATAAACAGATTCAAATAATCAATGAAGCCGGTGACTCTCTGGATCAGATGGTTGCAGCTTCTGAGAAAACAAATAAAAAAGTCAGGGAAATGCATCAATTTGCAGATCACCTTGATGAGATTATTGATACTATCAATAACGCTGTTGATTCTGTTGGTAGTGCAATTGAAAATAATTCAGCCAGTGCAGAAGAGGTTTCAGCCCTGGCAGAAGAACAGAGTGCAACAGTAGAGGAAATTTCTGCTTCTGCAGATGAACTGGAAAACATGGCAAAACATTTACAATCATTAATCGAGGAGTTTGAGGTAGAATAAAATGAATGAGCCAAATTTAAACAAGCAGATAACTAAAAAAGTAAAAGCTGTCGAGCAAAAGATAATTGATATCAGACATCAGATTCATCAGAACCCGGAGCTTTCCTTTGCAGAAAAAGAAACAGCTGCCCTGGCAGCTGAAGAAATGAGAAAGCTTGGATTTGAAGTGAGAGAAAATATATTTGGCACAGGTGTTACTGCTACTTTCAAAAACAGCAGTGATCCTGAAGCTAAAACTCTTTTAATCAGGGCTGATATGGATGCCCTGCCGGTAGAGGAGAAAAATGAGCTCAGCTTCAAATCAAAAAATGAGGGAGTTATGCATGCCTGTGGTCATGACGGCCATACTGCTATTTTAATTGGTACCGCGATGGTTCTTAAAGAAATGGCAGCAGATTTTAAGGGAAATCTAAAGTTCCTCTTTCAGCCGGGAGAGGAAACCTCCGGTGGAGCTGAGGGGATGATTGAAGCAGGAGTGCTTAAAGATCCTGATGTTGACGCTGCAGTTGGTCTTCACCTCTGGGGCAGTACTCCCGAAGGAATGGTGGAATATAAGAGCGGCCCCTTTATGGCTTCACCAGACCGTTTTGACCTAAAAATAATCGGCCGCGGTGGTCATGCAGCACGACCTCATAATACAATCGACCCGATACCGATTGGAGCTGAAATTATTTCAGCTCTGCAGACAATTGTCAGTCGGCGTATTGACCCTCTCGATTCAGCGGTGATTTCTGTCTGTAATTTTGAAGCCGGCAGCACTCACAATGTAATCCCGGATCAGGCGCTGCTGAAGGCGACAGTTCGCTCACTTAAAAGTGATGTGAGAGAGAAACTGGCAGCCAGTATCGAAAAGGTAATCAAAAATATCTGTGATATTTATGGTGCTGATTATGACTTCAATTACATTTTTGGTTATCCACCGGTAGTTAATGATCCTCAGCTGACTGAGCTAGTGGCAGAAGCTGCAGCTGAGGTGCTTGGTAAAGAGCGGGTCAGAGAAAAAGAGAAGGCAGAAATGGGAGGCGAGGACTTTTCCTATTTTGGCCGCCAGGTTCCTGCAGTCTTTTATTTTCTGGGAATTGCCCCGGAAGAGCAAATTATAAACCACCATCAGTCAGATTTTAAATTCAATGATTCGGTTTTAAAAGATGGAGTGGCTGTAATGGTCAGGACTGCTCTGGATTTTTTCAACAGCTAGGATAGCCTTCAAACAGAAATTTTAATAAACTAAGAGTTACAATTGATATAAAAGTCGTTTTCCCGCCTGTAAGCAATTTATGGGCGGTTCTTTAATTTATAGTCGAGATCAATAATTTCTTAAACTAGAAAATGAAGTAAAATATAATTTACTCAACTTTCGGCGTTAGAAATCATTAATGATTTCTTGATATAACCAGGAAGAAGCTCAAAAAAGTAGTCTAATAGGTCATTTATCTTTTCTTC
>QBLP01000146.1 GCA_003070825.1 Halanaerobium sp.
ATATATAGCAGTAGATACAAGGTCTGATGCTGATTCAGAGACTGTTCCCAGTACCAAAGGGCAGCTCGAACTTGGCAGACTTTTAGTGAAAGAATTAAATGAATTAGGTTTAGAAAATGTTAAGCAGGATCAAAATGGATATATTTATGCAGAGCTGCCCTCTAATACAGCTGAGGAAGTTCCAACTATCGGCTTTATAGCCCATCTGGACACCAGTCCTGATT
The DNA here is from genome assembly GCA_003070825.1 of Halanaerobium sp. Lineage (GTDB taxonomy): Bacteria > Bacillota > Halanaerobiia > Halanaerobiales > Halanaerobiaceae > Halanaerobium. The sequence goes on from QBLP01000146.1 coordinate 225, forward strand.
TAGATGGTCAGGTGACTAATCCCCAGCTGGTAGATTATCAGGGAGGAGAGATTCAATTAAATGATCAGTACAGCCTGACTGAAGCTGAGTTTCCAGCCCTAAAAGAATTAAAAGGTAAAACTCTAATTACCACAGATGGAACAACCCTGCTGGGTGCTGATGATAAAGCAGGGATAGCTGAAATTCTAACTGCACTCGATTATTTAATTTCAAATCCTGAAATCAAGCACGGATTAATTAAGGTCGGCTTTACACCTGATGAAGAAATTGGCAGAGGAGCAGACCACTTTGATGTAGAAGCCTTTGGAGCAGATTTTGCCTATACACTTGATGGGGGACCACTGGGAGAACTGGAATATGAAAACTTTAATGCAGCTTCTGCTGATCTAAAAATACAGGGTAAAAATGTTCATCCAGGTACTGCTAAGAATGTAATGGTTAATTCAATGAAAATCGCGATGGAATTAGATGCTATGCTGCCGACTGCAGAAGCACCGGAACATACTGAAGGCTATGAGGGTTTTTATCACTTAATTGATATCGATGGTAGTGTAGATTATACTGAATCAAGTTATATTATCAGAGATTTTTCCAAAGAAGGTTTTGAAAACAAGAAGGCCTTAATGCAGCAGGTGGTGGATTTTTTAAATAATAAATATGGAAATGTAATTGAAGTCAAGATAGAAGACAGCTACTACAATATGAAAGAAAAAATTGAGCCTCATTTTGAGATAATTGAGCTTGCCAAAAAAGCAATGGAGGAGCTGGGGATAACTCCGGATATTAAGCCTATCAGAGGTGGAACAGATGGTGCGAGACTTTCCTATATGGGACTGCCAACTCCCAACTTATTTGCAGGAGGCTATAACTTTCACGGCAGATTTGAATTTATTCCGGTAGAAAATATGAAAAAAGCAGCTGAATTGATTGTTAAAATTGCAGAAAATGCGGCTCAGAAATAAGAAAAGTTAATCTATTTTTAAGTTTTAACTGTTATAATTGAACTATATTAATATTAAAATTTCTAAGCATATCTAGGAGTGGAATAAATGGAATCTAATATCAATAAAGAACAGCTGATGAACATAGCAGACCAGTATGGTTTTAAAGAATGGCGGGAGCTGATCTTTATCCATGAGTCAGCAATCGAAGAAGTAAACACCAAACTTAAAATTTTAAATAACGAATTTAAAATAATTCATGATCACAACCCAATTGAGCATATTAAAACGAGAGTTAAAAAACCTGACAGCATTATAGAAAAGCTGGAGCGCAAAGGCTATGAGGTCAACATTGAAAATGCTAAAACTAAGATCAATGATATAGCTGGAATCAGGATTATCTGCTCTTTTACCGATGATATTTATAAGATTTTAGAAATGATCAAATCTCAGGATGATATTGAGGTTTTAAAGGTCAAAGATTATATCAAAAATCCGAAAGAAAATGGCTACCGGAGCCTGCATCTATTAATTCAGCTGCCGATCTTTTTAAGCAGTCAGGCCCGGATGACTAAAGTTGAAATTCAGACTAGAACAATTGCCATGGATTTTTGGGCCAGTTTGGAACATAAGATCTATTATAAATACAAAAATGATGCTCCAGATGAGATTCCGGAGAAATTGAAGGAGTCTGCCGAAATGATCAAAAAACTCGACCAGCAGATGCTGGATATCAAAAAGGAACTGGATGAATATGCAGCATTAGAATAAGCTGCAGCTTATAAGGATTTATAAATAGCTCTTCCTTTTGCGGGGACAGCTATTTCCAGATAATTTTTACCCTGATCAGCTGCTTTTACCTCAAGTTCTTCCCCAATTTTCTCTGCAGCAGAAGAGTAGACACAGATGAATTTTTCGCCGGGCAGATGAATTTCACTGTCAATTAAGACTTTGACTTTTTGAGCTTTATCTAAATCACAGTTTACTGCTAATAGAAATTCACCCTGACTGAAGATCCTTGACCAGGCAATAATTTCTCTGCACCTTGCTTGATCCGCCCGGGGAAGGTGAAAATCCTTATTTTTTATCTCTGATATTTCTCTTAAATACTGCCGGCCCAATCTGAGGTGGATATACTCGTTTCTAAGTTCAGCCAGTTTTTTCATCTCCTGACACACAGGATGTTCACTGTTAAAAAAGCTTCTGTTTCTGGTTCTGAAAGCACCAAATTCTCCTCCAAACATTGATTCTCTAACATATTTGTCGTGGTCTCCACTGCCGTCAAAACCCTGTTCAGTTCCATAATAGATGCAGGGAATTCCGGCAGTAAAGAAGTTTAAAAAGACTGCATTCTTTAAAAGAGGAGCTGCTTTTTTATCTGCTGTAAAACGCTCTTTGTGTTTTGGTTTATATACCATATCATGGTCGTCAAACATTGTAATAACTCTTTTATGATACCACTGATTTTCACCTTCACTTAAAACCTGAGAATTGGTAAAAATAGAAAAATAGTTTTCGGCTGCGGAATATCCCTTGGCGACATTTTCAAGAATTTCCGGGATTTTATTGATCCCCAGTGCTGCATCAAGACCTGTGTTTTCACAGATGGATTTTGCAAATTCCATCCCACCGGTGATTTCTCCTAAGATATAAAAATCCTTTTTACCCAGAGTCTGGGTAAATTCTTTAATTTCTGTGACAAAAAAGCGGACAGCACCTGGATCTAAATGCTTTACTGTATCCAGTCTAAAACCGTCTAAGTCTGCATATGCTATCCAGTATTTATAGCACTCTGTTAAAACTTTTAGGGCTTCAGAGGGCTTATAATCATCTACCCTGCCAGAACCAGTATTGATATTTTTTAAAGAGAAAAAATCTCCCTCCCTAAATTCTGGATCGCTGTCCCAGTTTCTAATATAACCTTTTTTGCTGAAGGTATCTAAATTGAAAATTTCCTGAGGCCAGACTCCCCCTTCAGGCCAGGTAGTGCTGTAGTCAGGATTATTTGGATCAACAACTGCTTTCCCATCTTTATCCCTGAAAGCTTTAACCGGATACTCCTGACCGGTATAGAAGGCATCTTCTGCATCATAAAGCAGCACATCAGCTGTGTGGTTGATTATTACATCCAGGATAATATAGATTCCCTTTTTATGAGCCTCAGCAACCAGCTTTTTGAGCTCAGCTTTGGTGCCAAAATGAGGGTCAATCTCTAAAAAATTCTGGGTTCCATAGCCGTGATAATTTTCTGAGTAAACTGGCTGTTTAAGGACCGGGCTGATCCAGAGTACACTCACTCCCAGTTCTTTAAGGTAGTCCAGCTTATCTGTTATTCCTTTTAAGGTGCCGCCAATCCATTTTTCTCCACTCTCCAGCCACTTCTGCCTGGCTGCCTCAGTTTTTAATGCATTTTCATAATCATTTTTTTGATCATAGAGGGGATATTCTTTTTCAGATGCGAATCTATCTACAAGCAGAAAATAAAAGATCTGTTCATCCCAGGCTTCCGGAGACTTCTGATACTCTCTTTTTTCAGTAATTTCTTTTAAATTAAAATCCTCTATACTTTTCATAAGCTGCCTCCTTCTGTTTTAGGCATTATCTATTATTTATATTCTGCAAAATTATTACTTTTCCTTTAATAACAGCTCAATCAAAGCTGAAAAAGGAATAGATTTCTTTTTGAAGAATAAGATATTAGTAGAGATTTTTTTAAATAACAGAAAAGAGAGGTGCTAAAAATGGAAGCTAAAAAGGATAAATTTATTGAAATGTTTAATGAACTTTATGAACATCTAAAAGAGGTCAATGACTGGGACACATCTTTTTACAGCCTGCTTCATGAAGGCCGCAATAATGATTATATAATTAGAAAGTACAGAGATGAACTTGATACCGTCAGGGAAGTTAGAAACTCAATTGCCCACAATAATGAATATTATTTTTTACCCAGCAGCTCCTTATACACTTTATTAGAAGAGATTTTAGAAAAAGTTATAGATTCCCCTAAAATCAGTGATTTTATTGATGATAATTTGATGGTAATTAAAGAAGATACCTCAATCATTAAAACAATACAGGATATGAAAAAACATGACTATGATCAAATCCCGGTAGTAGATCAAAAGGGGAAGTACATTGAATTGCTGACCACAAATACAATTATTAGATGGATGGGAGATTTAAAGTCAGCTCAGAGCGCTAAACTGATTATTGAAGATGTTCAGATCAAAGAAGTTCTAAATTATGCAGAAGAAGATGAAGTCTGCGAATTTATTTCGAAAAACAGCAAACTGGATACTTTAATTGATAAGCATGAGTCAATAATTAAAGCAGGAAATAAAATTGATGCTTTTTTGATAACTGAAAACGGGAGCAGAGAGGAAGTGCTGCAGGGAATTATAACCGACTGGGAGATACCAGAAATTTACAATAAGTTAAATATTTAAGCAGATGATCTCAGCTGCTGAGAAATTGATAGCTTAAATATTTTTAGGCTATACTTATCTTAAAAATTGCAGCATTAAGGAGCCAGATAAATGAATCAAAATTATAAAGAATTTTTAGCTTCATATACTAAAAGTGACTTAACAGAAATCAGGCAGTACTGGAACTTCAGTGGAATCAGTCAGTTAAATAAAGCTGAATTAGTGGATGTTCTGGATCAAAAAATAAAAGAAAGTTTGAGAGAATGGCTGTCATATCAGAGTTCAAAAGAGGTTGGCTTTTTAAAGAAACTAATTAAAGAACAGCAGCAGAAAGATTGGATTACAATAACACCTAAAGATATCTTAGCTCCAGCCTTAAATAATTTTCAGGGACATGGAATTATTGGTATTAACGACACAGAAACTGAAAAATCTGTGAGAATACCAGCTGGTCTGTCAGCAGAGATTGCAAAGATTATAACTGATTCAGGGTTTCAAGATCAGATAAAAAATAATGATAGGCTGCTTCAATTTGCCTGGGGACTCCTGGCTTATTATGGAGCCCTCTCAATTATGCAGTTAATAGAATTTTATGATTTCTATTTTGAGGTTGAAACTGGGGCAGAAAAATTTCATCATTTCTTTCAGGAAATGAATGAATTTCATAATAATACCCG
>QBLP01000147.1 GCA_003070825.1 Halanaerobium sp.
GAAATAAATGAAACAAGGAAAATTCCTCCATAACCTGCATACTGAACAATTAAAGAAAAATCACTCTGAGTATAGGCAAAATAATTAAAAGGATTAAAATTAAAAAATTCAAAACGCAGATACTCTAAAACAGTCCAGCTTAAAGCAGCAATGATTGGACTGTAAGAATATTTAGGCTGCAAAAATTTATTAATAATAACCCAAAAAACAAGCGGAAGCGCTGATAGTAAAAAATAAAGAAATAAAATAAATAAGTTAAAGGAAAATGGCATTTTCAACGCTAAATTTAACGGCTGATAAAGCCAGTGAAGTGTAAACACAGAATTTAAAAAACCAACCAGCAGGGCAATTATCAAAGAATGACTGTAATCATATTCTCTGATAAGATAAATCAAAGGAATAAAAGCAAACCAGCTTAAGAAAAACAAAGCCGGAAAATAATAAGGTGCTGTAAATAATAAAGATGATAAAATAATTAAAATAAATTCCATATTTCTGCCTCCAGAAATTATTATATACTATAAACTGGAAAAAGGCCAGCTGTAATAGCTGGCCTCATTAATTTCTTAAATAGTTTAGGACTTTTCTCTATTAACCTGCTCAATTATCTTATCACTTATATCTCCAGGAACTTTATCATAGTGAGAGAATTCCATATCAAAAGAACCATAACCACCAGTAATTGACTTTAACTCTACAGCATAATTAAACATTTCTGCCTGAGGTACCTTTGCTTTAATAATCTGAACTCCATCCTGAGGATCCATTCCTTCAATTCTACCTCGCCGTGAATTAAAATCTCCCATGATGTCTCCCATGAAATCCTGTGGTACTGTAACTTTAACAGTCATAATTGGTTCCAACAGAACTGATTTTGCCTGTTTTAAAGCTTTTCTAAAGGCTTTAGAAGCTGCAATTTTAAAAGCCATTTCGGAAGAGTCAACATCATGATAGGAGCCATCATATAGAACAACTTTAAAATCAACTACCGGGTAACCTGCCAGTTCTCCCTCATCTTTAGCTTCTACAATTCCTTTTTCAACTGCAGGTATATACTGTCCAGGAATTGCTCCACCAAATATTTCTTCTTCAAATTCAAAACCTCTGCCTCGAGGTAATGGCTCAACCCGCATTAGAACATGTCCGTACTGACCGCGCCCACCGGATTGTTTTTTATATTTTTCTTCTACATCAGTCTTTTTCTGAATGGTTTCCCGGTAAGCCACCTTTGGCTCCTGAGTTGTAAAATCAACATCATATTTGCGCTGGCACTCTTCCTTGATCATAATAAAGTGAATAGTGCCCATTCCATCACAAATTAATTCTTTTGTTACTTTATTATAATTAACTTTAAAAGTAGGATCTGAATCACTGTAGCGCTGTAAAGCAGAAGCCATTTTTTCTTCATCTATACCATCTGCTGGATAAGCTGCCCTGCTATACATTGGTTTGGGAAACTCCAGCTCATAATAATATATATCTGTTTCAGGATCCCGCATAGTATAGGAGGTAACAAGTTCATCTAGTTTAGCAACAGCTCCAATCTCACCTGCAGTCAGATCATCTACATTATTCTGATCTTTACCATTAAGCTTATAAAGTTTAGTTACTTTAATTTCCTGATCAATATTTGGAATATAAATCATGTCGTCACGTTCTAATTTACCGGAAAAAATTCTAAAGATCGATAATTTACCGATATAGGGATCAACCATTGTTTTACAAACCTGAGCACTAAATTTGCTCTCTGGTTCAGGAGCTAGAGCCTCTCCTGATTTAACCAGATGATCAGAATGAACCTCTGCTGCTGAAGGGAAAATCTTTGTTAAATCATCCAGAAATTTTGCCACCCCACAGTTTTCTATAGCTGAACCTGCAAACACCGGAACTAACTCCTCACTGGCAACTTCTTCTTCAAATGCTTTTGTTAATTCCTTGATAGTAATTTTTTCTCCATCGAGATATTTAATCATCAGATCTTCTTTTAATTCAACAATCTCTTCAGTGAGCTTTAGTTCATAGTCTTCAACTCTTTCCCGTTCTGAATCGGGAACTGGAAAAGCTTTTGGCTTTCCATCAACATTTTTATAAAGTTTTTCATCTAATAAATCAATTATCCCTTCAAACTTACCATTTTCATAATAAGGAATAGTAACAATCGCAAAACTGTCATCATATGTAGAGCGGAGTTCTTCTACAACCCGATCAAATTCAGCATCTTCCTTATCTACTTTATTAATAAATACAGCCTTTGCCAGGTCATTTTTTTCAGCTAGCTCCCAGACATAACCTGTATTAACCTCAATACCGGCCGCAGCATCAACCAAAAGAACCGCACTTTCTACCATTCTCAGGGCACTGATAACCTCACTGCGGAAGTCTGCATATCCGGGTGTATCAATAAAATGAAATAATTTATTATGCCATTCAAAATTAAAATAACTGTTGTGAACCGAATGTTTGTGTTCTTTTTCAACTGCACTAAAGTCGGAATGGGAATTTCCTTTATCAACACTGCCGGGTTCATCAATTACGCCTGCACTGTAGAGCAGCATCTCAGACAGTGTTGATTTACCCGCACCTCCATGTGATATAAAGCAAAAATTTCTAATGTCTTTACTAGTAATTTTACTCAACTTTTCCACCAACCTTTCATTTTATTAATGTTTATTGAATTTGATGTCAGGATAATTGATTTAAATATTCTGACATTATGCTTTAAAATTTTTTCTGTATTTTATTACTTCTACAATAGTTATTTAAATTCCTTTAATTTTTTGAATATTATTTTTAAAAAATTAATCTACTCCGTCCTAACATAGTCTATCGACAAAATCATACAGAAATACAGAGTAGATTAATTTATAATTTAAACATTCCTATCAATAATTAACATTTTTCCTTAACTGTCTCAGCTACATTTTTACCTAAGAGATAACATTTTTCTAAAATATCTCCGCCTGGTGCAAATTGTGATTCAATGACCGGTTCTACCAGATCACAGTGAACTGTTTCTTTAAATTCTTCCAGACGATCTAGGGCACCACCACTCCAGCTGTAGGAACCAAAAATCCCAAGTACACGATCTCTTAAATTCCTGCTTTCTAAGCTTTTCAGCAGATATTCCATCGGTGGAAAAATTTCTGTATTATAAGTACAGCTGCCCAAAACAATCCCTTTATATTTCCAAATATCATTAATTATAAATGATATATCTTTACGAGAAACATCAAATAATTTAATCTGTTCTATTCCATTTTCAGATAAAGAACGGGCTACTGCTTCAGCCATAATTTTTGTGTTACCGTACATTGAACCATAAACGACAACTACGCCTTCTTCTGTCTGCTGCTGACTCCACTTATCATATTCTTCAATAATATGAGCAGGATCTTCTCTCCAGACCAGTCCATGTGTAGAAGCAACCATCCCAATTTCCTCGATTTCATTCCTCAGTCTGGAAATAGTTTTATGCACCACCGGGCCATACTTCCCAATAATATTGGAAAAATATCTTCTAATCTCATCTTTAAAGTGCTCAACATTAACCTCATCATCAAATAGATAGCCATTTAAAGAACCAAAACCACCAAAAGCATCTCCTGCAAATAAGATTTTATCTTTCTGATCAAAAGTCATCATTGTCTCTGGCCAGTGAACCATTGGAGTCAAATAAAATTTAAGTGTTCTGGAACCTAAATCAAGTTCATCTCCATCTTTAATGACCATTGTACCATCAGTAATACCATAAAAACCCTCTAAAAAATTCATCGTTTTAGCATTACCTACAATTTTCATTTCCGGATAAGCCTCACGCATTGACTTAATAGAACCTGAATGATCAGGCTCCATATGATTAATAATTAAATAATCAACTTTTTTATCGCCAATTACATCCTTTACCTTTTCTAAATATGTATCTGTATAATTGATTTTTACTGTATCTATTAAAGCCACCTTATCATCATTGATCACATAAGAGTTATAAGATATCCCTTCTGGCAGAGGCCATAAAGACTCAAATAAATCAGTTTCTTTATCGTTTACGCCGACCCAGTGCACCTTTTCGCTAAGTTTAATTGAATTATACAAAATAATCGCCTCCTAATTTATTTTTCTCTTAAAATTATAATTTTCCTGCAGTTATCTACTTTTCTTTTCTTAATTGACCAAGAACTGATTTAAAATCTGATTTTAATTCAGCCTCAAACTCCATTTTTTTACCAGTAACTGGATGAGTAATAATTAATCTTTTAGCATGTAAAAGCTGCCTTTCCGCTCCCAGTTTATTCTGAGAACCGTATTTTTTATCCCCAACAACCGGGTGGCCTAAATAAGAAAAATGAACTCTAATCTGATGAGTTCTACCTGTTTCAATTTTAACTTCCACCAGAGTATAATTTTTAAATTCCTCAATAATTTTAAAGCGGCTGACAGCATTTTTGCTGTGGCGCTTACGAACTGCCATTTTTTTGCGGTTATTTGGATCTCTGCCTATAGGGGCATCGATCTTCCCCTTTTCATAAGCGAGATTTCCTTCAATCAAAGCGTAATAATATTTTTCGACACTTCGATTTTTAAACTGCTGGGCCAGTCCTTTATGACTTTTATCATTTTTAGCCACTATTAGAAGACCTGAGGTATCTTTATCAAGTCTGTGGACAATTCCCGGCCGCTTAACCCCATTGATCGCCGATAAATTATCAACATGAGCCAGCATTGCATTTACAACTGTGTCATTGTAGTGGCCTGGAGCCGGATGGACAACTCGATCAGCATTTTTGTTAATTACAATTATATCCTGATCTTCATAAACAATATCAAGCTCCATCTCAACTGCTTTAATCTCACTTTCTTTAGCCTCAACCTGAATTTTTAAAAAATCACCACTACTAATTTTATAACTTTTATCAATTTCACTATTATTTACTTTAATTTTAGCTTCTCTGATCAGTTTTTGAATAAATGAGCGAGATAAATCCTCAAATTTTTCTGCCAGATATTTGTCAATTCTCTTACCCTGATCCTCTTTTTCTACTGTAATACTGTATTCGTCCATTTAAACACCTCTATCTGCTGAAAAAATTAATTGATAAATTAAGATTAAAACTCCAAAAAATATAAATATATCTGCAATATTGATAACCGGAAGCTGGTAAAAATCAAATAAATCAAAAGCAATAAAATCAGTAACATAGTGCAGCATTATCCGGTCAATCAAATTTGCTGTACTCCCTCCC
>QBLP01000148.1 GCA_003070825.1 Halanaerobium sp.
TTATCATTGCTAAGTATTTAAGAGCAATTCAAAAAATAAAAGAGATAACATGATTCAAACGGTGCTATTTAGATTTCACAACATTTGTTAAAGAACCAAATAATAAAGAAAAATTTTAAGCCCTCATTCAATATTTGGATGGGGGCTTAAATATGTTGTGTTTTTTAGCCAGCAGTGCTAAAATTAAAAAGAGGTGGTTGAAGTGGATTTCTTGGCAGAAATATCTTTATATAAAATAGATAAAGTTAATGATAGCTCGATAGAAATTGTTGATCTGCTTAATGAAAACGGAAAAGAGGAAGAAGTCAACTGGAATAAACCCTGCATTAAGGCAGTAACTGGAGATATCCTTCTGTTTCTAAAAGAGAAAAGAGAAATTACAAAGTATAATAAAAATCGAGATAATATAATTCATTATCCTGTTCAGAAAATTAAAGGCCGTTTTTCTGATGTCAGGGAATATGAATATCTAAAAATGAAGGTTCTTTATGACTTCAATCTTCATTATCTTGGTAAAAAAGAAATAGAAGCAGTAGAAAAAGACCCTGCTCACATTAAATTTGAAAACTTAATCGACCAAAATCGAACTGAAATTGAAAAATTGATAACATATAATGCTGACGAAAGGGTTGAGCCTTTTAATCATACTAATTATAAAGTGGCTTCTATCTTAGACTCTAAAAAGATATTCAGGCAGGAAATTGGAGAAAAATTCGACTGGGGCTGGAGTCTGATGGAGATCTATCAGCTTGATAAGAATAATTTTGTAAGTTATAAACAGAGCAGCTATTTTCGTGAAAGACAGCGGGGAGAGTTTTTTGAGATCAGCAAAAAAGCGGTAGATTTTATGAGAACTTTTGAAGATGATAAGGATGATTTTTTAGATTAAATTTTGGCTGTTTTTGACTATTTATCATAAAAATATGATATAATAGGTTTGAGGTGAGAAATATGAAAGAATATCAAAAAGCTGCTGATTTAATAAGGCATTCGCGGCATGTAACTGTATTTACAGGAGCCGGTGTCTCAGTCGAAAGTGGTGTTCCACCTTTTAGGGGAGAAAACGGCCTCTGGAATGAATATGATCCTATAATTTTAGACCTAAAAAATTTTTATAAAAATCCAGAAGAAAGCTGGGTAACAATTAAAAAGATATTTTATGATTATTTTGGCAAAGCAGAACCCAACGCTGCTCACCGAGTGATTGCTCGTCTGGAAGCTGATGGCTATGTTCAGGCGGTAATTACTCAAAATATTGATAATCTGCATCAGGAGGCAGGTAGTAAAAATGTATTTGAGTTTCACGGCAATTCCAGAGAACTCGTCTGTACTGAATGTGGAGCAAAATATCCGGTAACAGAAGAAATTCTGCAGAAGCTGCCTCCAAAGTGCGAAAAGTGTGGAGAAATTTTAAAACCGGACTTTGTCTTTTTTGGAGAAGCAATACCTGATCAGGCTGAAAAATTATCATTTGAAGAAGCGGAAAAGGCAGATCTCTTTATTGTAATTGGCACAACTGGGGAGGTTCAGCCTGCTTCTTTGATTCCAGTAGTTGCCAGGAGTAAAGGAGCCAAAATAATTGAAATTAACATTAAGAAATCAAATTTCACTGATGACATTACAGATTTATTTATTCAGGAAAAAGCCAGTCTGGCAATGAAAAAGATTGAAGCAGAATTATATAAATAAGCTAAACTCCTCAGCTTTCTAGGGCTGGGGATTTTCTTCGTATTTTGCAATATAGGGTAAATTTCTGTATCTTTCCTGATAATCCAGCCCATATCCAACGACAAAATTATCTTCAATTTCAAAACCGGTATATTCAACTGGCAGATCCAGCAGCTTATCTTCATTAATATGGAGCAGGGTACAGATGCTGATATTTTTAGGACTGCGTGCACCTAAATTTTTGAGCAGATAGCTGTGAGTAAGACCGGTTCTAATTATATTTTCAATAATTAAAACTTCTTTACCAGCAATACTAAATTCTAAATCTCGGGTTACCCTGATGATACCTGAGTTGTCTTTGTCTGCATAATGATTTAGTTCAAGAAAATCAAGTTTGACAGGGAAATCTAATTTGCGGCTCAAATCGGTCATAAAATAGAGGGAGCTTTTTAAAATGCTGACTAAAATTACCTCTTTATCTTTAAAGTCCTGATTAATCTGAGCTGCTAGCTCGTCAATTCTTGCTGCTATTTCTTTTTCGGAAAGTATAATTTCACCTAAATTATCTTTTTTCATTTAATTTTCACCCCTGTCCAGTTCAAATTTTTCAGCAAGCTGTTCAAAATCTTTTTTATAAACAATTTTTATTTTGATATGAGGATAGAGCTCCTGCAGCAGCCTCACCTTTTTATTTTTTTCTGTTGTATATTTTCTTTTCATTGTTGTTAGTTCAACATAGGTGTCATGTTCTGTCAGATAAAAATCAGGTCTAAAGGCCATGATCACATTACCTTCAGGATCCCATTCCAGTGGAAATTCACTTGGTTCATATTCCCATTTGATATGATGCATATCTAAAATTTTAGCAAATTCCTTTTCGCTCTCATGGCCAAAGCTGCGCTGGCTTTCACTTTCAATTTCTTTTGCCTCTGCTTCGTTATTATCTTCCAGAGGCTTAGGGTTTTCTTTTTTGAGGTCAACTAAATTCATTAAAACAGAGAGACTCTCTTCCAGGTTGAGGCCATCTCGATTTAAAGTTAAATGATAGAGGGTCGTTTCTTCCCAGTCCAGATTATGAATTCGCCAGACATAGCGGCGGTGTTTTCGGTCAGCAAGCTCAAGTTCTCTGGCTGCTTCTTCGGGATGGAGACCATATTTTTTTTCTAATTCTTTGATTCTAAATTCCTCGCTGGCTACAACTTTAAAATGCAGAGCATAAGGATGGTTTTTAAAAATAATCTGGGCCCCCAGACCTAAAATAAGGAGATTATTCTGTTCAGCTTCTTTTTTTAGTCTTTGAGCAAGATAATCAGCAAAACTTATCTGCTCATCTTTTTCCGCTTTTGGATTAGCAATCTTAGTGTAGAATTTAGAACTCTGCTCCAGCATATGAAGCTGATGCTCATCGGCAACTTCGGGCAGCCAGTTTTTTAGAACAAAACTGCGGTCGATCAATTTTAGACCAAGTCTGTTGGCCAGTTCCTCAGCAATTTCTTCTCCCCCACTTGCTGTCTGCCTTGAAATTGTAATTATCTGCATAAATTCCACCTTCTTTCTTTAACTATATTATAGCATAAATAGCAGGAATAAACTATATTTTGCCCTTAAACACTAAAACGATTTCTAATATAAATGAATAATTTTATAAATCTTAATTTTATAAATAAATAAAGGATTTTACCTAATTTTGCCTAATATATAAATATGAGAAGAAGAAAATAATATAGTTTTTCTAACAGGTTATGTCAAAAAATCTATGAAAAAGTGATGTTGAAGACAGAATTTAGTTTTTAGAGTAAATTTTAATGGTTGGGATGACCGCATTGCCCTTGACAAACACCATCTAAATGCTAGCTGGAGGTTGCCGAGGGTGAAGGAGATGGATATAAAGGCAGGTTAAACTAGCCAACCCTCGAACCACTGATTTTAGCATTTATCTGGTTCGGTTTGTAAAGGGTTCGCTTCGCCAATGCTTTTAAATAGCTTTTAGCTGCCTCAGGCTCTGCTAGATAGATATAAAGGTTAAGCAGAATGCTGCTGTTGATGAAGTATGTATTCCTGAGATAGCTCAATTAGTTTGCCCCATCTGGCAGGCATATTAGGCAGATTAATGAGCTGAGGCACAGTCACAGGTATCTTTTTCTCTAAAGCTGAGTGAGGCCTTAGAAAGTTAAAATAAGCAGCAAATAAATTGACATATGCAACTGAGCCTTGAGAGGATTTAAAACCACATGTTGACCTGTAGCTCTTTTTAAAAGTTCTATTGAGTCTTTCAATAATCTGCTTTAAAGGGCGATATTCTGTTGAAACAGGGTCATCATTAGTCAGGCCAATGACTTGTGTGACATCAAAATCAATACCCTGTTGATAGTAATAATGTCTTGCTAAAAGATAGATGGGATTACCATCAACTACAAAATTAAGATTATCGGGTATAGGATCCATCTTAGTAAGAACATCATTAATAGCTTTAATGGCAGAGGGAGTATCTCTTTTTGGTGAAACATGATAAGAGAGGATAATTTTTTTAACAGCATCAAAGAAAAAGAAAATATACTGCCATTTGCCATAAATTGTGATTTTGCAAGTTAATCCAGTTAAATTTTTCAGATTAAACCAGCCTAAATTAGCTAAAATTTCAGCATAATTTTCAAATTAAATTAGTAAAAATAAAAATATTTTGCAGATTAAATTAGCAAGGGACTAAAAAATAAGCCCCTTTAATTTGAATAATATTTTTCAGTTTAAAATGTATCTTTTTCGCAGGCTTTGAAGACAATTTCCTGGTTTATCTGCTCTGCTTTAAGTTGAAATCCTAAAAGTAGAGAATTTACTGCGATATTGTTGATCAACCTGGGTAAGCCCCTTGATCTCAAGGCGATTGCCTCCAGAGCCTGAGGTATGAATATCGGATGATTTGCCCCAGCAAGTTTTAACTGGTGCTCAACATATTCTTTGACTTCCTCTTTGTTTAAAGGACTCAGCAGGTACTTCATGATCACTCGCTGATTTAAGGACTGATTATGATTTAAATTCAGCTTGGTCATAAAGTGAGATAATCCTGCTAAAATCAGAATAAATGGGTTCTGAGAATCCATAGCAAAATTAAATAAAATACCAAGATCACTTAAGAATTTGTTGGGAGCAAGCTGCATTTCATCCAGGATAATGATCGGAGTAATCTTTTTCTCGTTGTAAAATTTTAAAATAGCAGCCTGGACCTGATTAAAAAGATCTACCTTTCTGAATTTGGGTTCTTCTCCCAGGCCAATGGCTATGCCTCTGTAAAAATCCATTACTGAGCCTGTAGATAAGGGAAAATAGATGACCTTAAATAATGATGGGTTAACACTGTCAGCCATAGCTCTTAGGGCAGAAGTTTTGCCGCTCCCGGGTTCACCAATAATGACAGCAATACCTCTTGTTTTTTTAAGATAATTCAGTCTGGCAGAAAGTTCTTTTAAATTTTCAGACTGGTAGAGATCTTTAGTTTCAATCTCTTTTTTAAATGGATTATCTGATAAAGAATAAAAAGATTTA